>DASQXS010000215.1:0-22855 GCA_035639615.1 Gaiellales bacterium
GACGTCTCGGTGCAGGCCACGGTGCTGAACCTCCTCGACGATCTGCGGTCCCGGCTCGGGCTCACGATGCTCTTCATCGCCCACAACATGTCGGTGGTGCGTCAGGTATGCGACCGGGTGGCGGTGATGTACCTGGGCCGCATCGTGGAGACGGCGCCGACCGAGGAGCTCTTCTCCAACCCCCGCCACCCCTACACGCAGGGCCTTCTCAAGGCGGTCCCTCGGCTCGCCCCGGGGCGGGTGTCCGAGGCCGCCGCCGTCGTGGGTGATCCGCCGAGCCCGATCGACCTGCCGTCCGGCTGCCGGTTTCATCCCCGCTGCCCGCTCGCACAGGCGGTGTGCAGCGAGAAGGACCCAGCGCTCACGGCAGGGGAGAACGGCGGCCACGTCGCCGCCTGCCACTTCGCCTGGACGCCCCCGCCGCCGGCGCATACGCCGGAGGTTGTGGCCGACACGTGACGCTCAGGCATGCCAGCCGCTCCAGCGCTCGGCGGCGATCGCGATCACGGGGCCGGCCGGCGGCCGGCGCTGGTACTGGATGTAGCGCGTCGCCAGCGCAGCGAGGGCGCCACTGCCTTCCTCCGAGCTCTCGAGGACGCGGGCGACGCCGTCGAGCCGTGCCCACCAGAGCCGCGACCAGTCGTCCTCGTAGTGGTCGGCCATGAGCGCCACCCGCGGCTCGGCCCGGATGTTCTGAAGCCGGAGCAGGTCGCGCGTCCGCTTCGGCTTCTGGTCGACCGCGGTGTAGACCGTGTCGCCCTCGATCGCGAAGCACACCGGCACGAGGTGCGGTGAGCCGTCGCTCCGCACGGTCGCGAGCCGGGCGACCGCCGCCTCGGCGAAGAGCGCCCGAGCTCTGTCCGGTGAAAGCCGCACGAAACTCAGAGCGCCGCCGCCAGCCGCTCGCCGCCGACCCCTTGGACGGTGTTTCCGTCGCGGCCCGTCATCGTTCGGCCGGCGACGAGCGCGTTCACGATCGCCTCCTCGGTCGAGTCGATGACGGCGTCGAATAGGCTGTCCATGCGGTCGGCGGGGAGCGCGGCGAGGGCGACGGGCGCGGCACCCACCACGCCGTGGTCGGCAAGCGGCCGGAGGCCCCGGTTTCCGGTCGCGAAGGCGAGGATCAGGTCGCCCGACGCGTGCTCGCCGGCTCCGCCGGTGCGGCCGATGCCGAGCGCCGCCCGCTGGGCGAGGCGGTCGCACTGGCCGGGCAGGAGCCGCGCATCGGTGGCGACGACGACGATGATCGACCCGCCGGGCCCGCCGCCGAGCTCCGGCAGCGGCACCACGCCGGCTCCGAGCCGCTCTCCCACCGGGATGCCGTTCACGCGCAGCCGCTCGCGGCGGCCGTGGTTGGCCTGCACCAGCACCCCGACGGTGTGGCCGTCGACGATCCGCGAGGCGGTACCGATCCCGCCCTTGAAGCCGTGGCAGATCATGCCGGTGCCGCTGCCGACCCCGCCCTCGGCGACGGCGCCGCCGGCCGCCGACTCCAGCGCAGCGTGGACGTGCTCGGCGCGGACGTGCATCCCGTTGATGTCGTTCAGATCGCCGTCGTATGTCTCGCCGACGACCGGCAGGTACCAGCGCGTCTCGCCCGGCGGCAGCGTCCGCGCGGCGGCGGCGATCAGCGCGTCGCGGACGACGCCCACCGAGTGGGTGTTGGTGAGCCCGATGCAGGTCGTCAGAAGGCCGGACTCGCGGACCCACTCCAGGCCGGTGAGCTCGCCGTTCCCGTTCAGGCGGTGGCAGCCCGCGAAGCAGGGCTCGTCCCACGGATCGTCCGCCCCCGGGACGACGACCGTGACGCCCGTCCGCACGGGGCCGGCGCCGACGACCAGCGGGCCCTCGCCGGAGATCAAGGTCGTGTGGCCGACGCGCACGCCGGGGACGTCGGTGATGGCGTTCGCCGGGCCGGCGGGGAGCCCGCCGACGACGATCCCGAGGTCGCGGGCGCGCGGCCCTGGCGCGGGCGCCGCTATCGGGCACCTCCGCCGAGCGCCGTCACCAGTCCCTCGACGAGCCGCTCGAGCGCGCCGGGGTCGCTCGCCGCGTGCGCGGGGTTGAGCTCGGTCAGCGTGACCGCGGAGACGCGCCCGTCGGCGAGCACGACCGCGGCCGCGGCGAGCGCCGCCGCAAGCGGGACGCCGACGTTGCGGCCGGTGTTCTCGGAGAGCGGCGCGTCCACGAAGTCCACGACGTCGATGTCGAAGTGGAGCAGGATCCGGTCGCAGCCGGAGAGCGCCGCGAGCGCCGTCCCGGCCGCCTGCTCGGCGTCGTCGCGGACGGCCGCCGCAGGGACGGTCGCGACCCCGAGGCGCTCGATCGCATCCCGCTCCCACGCGGTGGCCTGCGACTCCTCGTGGCCGAGGACGACGACCTGCGACGGGTCGACGAGCGGCGCAGACGGCCCGAGCTGGCGCAGCTCAGGGGTGCAGCCGTCGACGGCGAGCATGTGCGCAACTCCCATCCAGTCGAGGGCGCCGTCGAGGACGCTCTCGGGCGTGTTCAGGTCGGCGTGCATGTCCAGGTAGACGAGGCCGGGGCGGATCCCGGCCGCGACGGCGCCCGCGACGGTGCCGACCCCTACGGTGCAGTCGCCTCCCAGCACGAGCGCACGCTCGCCTCGGGCAATAGCCGCATGCGCGGCGCCGCGCACGGCCGCTGCCGAGGCGACCACCTCGGCCAGGTTCTGCGCACGGCGATTGTCCCGGTCCGGCCGCCACCGGAAGCCGGGGATGTCGCCCGCGTCGCGGACGTCGCAGCCGGCGGCGCCGAGACGCTCGACCAGGCCGAGCTCACGCAGCGCACGGGGTGCGTCCTCCTGGCCCGCCGCGTACGCGCCGGCGCTCGACGGCGCTCCGATGACGGCGATGGCGCGCCCGGGCACCGCCCGACCGTACCATGACCGTCGCCTATCGTCCTGCCATGGCAGACATCGATGACGGCTCGATCGTCGCCTTCCCCTCGGAGCGCGCATGGGACGAGTGGCTGGCCGCGCACCACGCGTCGTCGCCGGGCGTGTGGATGAGGATCGCCAGAGCCGGGTCCGGCGTCGAGTCCGTCTCGCACCCGGAGGCGCTCGACGTCGCGATCCGGTACGGCTGGATCGACGCCCAGAAGCGCGCGCACGACGAGGCCCACTGGCTCCAGCGGTTCACGCCTCGGGCGCCGAGGAGCCGCTGGTCGAAAGTGAACCGCGCCAAGGCCGAGGATCTGATCGCCCGGCGCCTCATGCGTGAGGCGGGCATGCGCGAGGTCGAAAAGGCCCGCGCCGACGGGCGTTGGGAGGCCGCGTACGAGCCCCAGAGGACCGCGACCGTGCCCGACGACCTGGGCCGGGCGCTCGCTGCGAACGACCGCGCCGCCGGCCTCTTTGCGTCACTCGACAGCCGAAACCGGTATGCGATCCTGCACCGCATCGAGAGCGCGAAGCGCCCGGAGACGCGGGCGCGCCGCATCGCGCAGTACGTCGACATGCTCGCCGAGGGCCGCACGATCCACCCGATGCGGCGCCGGGGCAGGTCTAGATGATTGATTCCACGACCGCGCGCGCCTGAAGCCACGACTGTCGATCCGGCCTCGGCGTTGGTGGCGCTGCGGCCGGGAACCGGCGCATCCAGACTTGGCCTGCTTGGATAGCGGGCCTTCGTCTGACCGCTGCAAGGCGTTCGCCTTGCAGCTTGTCCTCGGTCGGGCAAATACGTTCATCCAGTATTCGCCCCCTCCCTGCGTCCTTGCGCTGCGTGGTTCCCGACCCAGGAGCGACCTGGTTGGATAGCAGGTCGCTTCTGACCGCTGCAAGCCGTCCCGGCTTGCAGCTGAACATCACGCGGCCGTGGAATCAACCACCTAGCGATAGCGATACGTGATCCGGCCGCGCTTCAGGTCGTACGGCGACAGCTCGACCTTGACCCGGTCGCCGAGCAGGATGCGGATGCGGTGGCGGCGCATCTTGCCGGCGATGTAGCCGGTCGTCTCGTGGCCGTTGTCGAGATCGATCCGGAACATGCCATTCCGAAGCGACTCCGTCACCTCGCCGTCGAGCTCGATCTTCTCTTCCTTGGCGCTCATCACGCCTCCCCTCACGCGAGACCGACGGGGACCTCCCCGGCCCATCGGCTCGTTCGACCAATCCAGCGCTCCGGCTGCCGTGGCGTGCGAGCACGCAGCGCAACACGGAGCTTCCTCCACTCCGGAGGGTATCACGCCGCCGGCGGTGCCGGCTCTACGCGCCCGCCGGCCGTCGACGCCCGATAGATAGCCTGCTAAACTGTTAACTATGATAACTACTGTGGATCCGGTCGCCGTTGCAAACCGCCTGCGCCCCGTGTTGCTGCAGCTGAACCGCCGCCTGCGGCGAGAGCTCGAGCCGCTCGGCATCACCGGGGGCCAGGCGGCCCTCATGCACGCCGTCCGCTCGCACCCCGGGATCGGGGTGCAGGAGCTGGCGCGGCACGAAGGCGTGTCGAGCGCCGGCATGTCGATCGCGCTCACCCGGCTCGAGCGGGCGGGGCTCGTGCGCCGGACGCGCGAGGGCGCCGACCGCCGCCGGGTCGGGCTCGAGCTTACCGAGGACGGCGTTCGCGTCGTCCGCTCGGCCCGCTCGCGGCGAACCGCCTGGCTGGCGGCGCGGCTCAGGCGCCTCCCGGACGCCGACCTCGCTGCAGTCGACCGCGCCGTCGAGCCGCTTCTCCGGCTGCTCGAGGAGCCCGCGTGACTGCGGCGCTCCTGCGCGCGAACGCGCGCACGTTTCGAAGCCTCCGCCGCCACCGCAACTACCGCCTCTTCTTCACCGGGCAGGTGGTGTCCGTCAGCGGCACCTGGATGCAGAACATCGCCACGGCGTGGTTGATCCTCGAGCTCACCCACTCGCCGGTCGCGGTGGGCCTGCTCGCCGTGTGCCAGTTCCTGCCGTTCACGGTGCTCGGCCTCTTCGCGGGCGTCGTCGTCGACCGGTTCGACGCCCGCCGAACGGTGATCTGGACCCAGGCCACATCGATGGCGTTCGCGTGCGCACTCGCGGCGTTGACGCTCACGGGCGTCGTCACGGCCTGGGAGGTGCTGCTCCTGACGGCCCTGCGCGGCACCGTGCTGGTCGTCGACGCGCCGGCGCGCCAGGCGCTCACGTTCGAGATGGTCGGCCGCGGGGAGCTCCCGAACGCGATCGCGCTCAACTCGAGCCTCTTCAACGCGGCCCGCGTGGTCGGCCCGGCCGTAGGCGGGCTGGTCGTCGCGGTCGCCGGCGTCGGGATCTGCTTCGCCGCGAACGCCGCCAGCTTCGGGGCAGTCCTCGCCGGGCTGCTCCTCATGCGCACCGACGAGCTCATGCCCCGCGCCGCGAACGCCGAACGGCCGACGCTCCTGCGCGGCACCAGCGAGGCGTTCCGGTACGTCGCCCGCGAGCCGCGTGTCCTGCTCGCGCTCGCGGTCGTCGCCACCGTGAGCACGCTCTCGTTCAACTTCAACGTCCTCCTCCCGGTCCTGGCCCGCCAGACCCTCACGGGCGGCCCGGCCGTGCTGGGAACGATCACCGCCTGCTTCGGGCTCGGCGCGCTCGTCGGGGCGCTGACGTCGGCGTCGCTCGGCCGCGCGAGCTGGCGGGTGCTGATCGCCGGCACCGCCGGCTTCGGCCTCACGCAGCTCGCGCTCGCGCCGCTCGCCGCGCTCGTCCCGGCCGCGGTCCTGCTCTTTGGCGCCGGGCTGTCATTCACGCTGTGGACGTCCAACGCGAACTCGCTCCTCCAGCTCGCTGCGCCGGACGCCCTTCGCGGCCGGGTCATCGGGCTCTACTACTTCGCGTTCAACGGCGCCGGCCCGCTCGGCGGCATCCTCGCCGGCTGGCTCTCCGCCGCCGGCGGCACCGAGGCGGCGTTCGCCGTCTCGGGGATCGCAAGCCTGGCGATGACCGCAGTTGCGATCGCCGCACTCGCCGAGCACGGCCGGCGCGGGCTGTGGCGCGGCGCCGCGCCGGTACGGTGAACCGGCCCTGCGTCAGACCCGCTCGCCGATGATGCGGGCGCCGCGGCCGTGGGTGAAGAAGCTCACGGTCCAGCGCAGGAGCACGAGCACCCGGTTCTGGAACCCAATCAGGTAGAAGAGGTGCACCGTGAGCCAGGTGACCCAGGCCGGGAAGCCGGAGAGGCGGAACCCGCGGAGATCGGCAACGGCCTTCGACCGGCCGATCGTCGCCAGGTTGCCCTTGTTGAGGTAGCGAAACGGCGCCACCTCCTCGCCGGCAAGGCGGCGCCGGATCGCGCGGGCGGCGTAGCGGCCCTGCTGGATCGCAACCGGCGCGAGCCCGGGATACGGCGTCGTCGTCCCGTCCGCCGCGGCGACCGTCACCATGTCGCCGATCGCCAGCACCTCCGGATGGCCGGCGAGCGTCAGATCCGGGCCGACGGGGACGCGGCCCGCGCGGTCGACCTCGACCCCGGCCGCATCGGCCAGGTCGGCCGCGAGGCTCGACGCGTGCACCCCGGCCGCCCAGACGATCGTGCGCGCCGCCAGGCGCTCGACGTCTCCGTCCCCGGCCTGGATGGACACGGTGTCGGCGCCCACGTCGACGACGGTGTGCTCGAGAAGCGGCTCCACGCCTAGCCCTTCGAGCGCGCGCAGCGCCTTCCGCGACAGCGTCTTCGGGAACCCCGTCAGCACCCGGTCGGCCGCCTCGACGAGGACGACGCGGGCCGTGCCCGTATCGATCGAGTGAAAGTCGCGCCTGAGCGTGTCCCGAGCGAGCTCGGCGATCTGGCCCGCCATCTCGACCCCCGTCGGCCCGGCGCCGACGACGATGAACGTCAGCCACGCCGCCCGGCGGGCGGCGTCCTGCTCGACGTCGGCGGCCTCGAACGCGCGCAGGATCCGCGTCCGGATCTCGAGCGCCCCGTCGAGGGACTTGAGCTCGGGAGCGTACGTGCGCCACTCGTCGTGCCCGAAGTACGAGTAGCTCGACCCCGCCGCGACGACGAGCGTGTCGTACTGGACCGTCGTCTGGCCGCTCCCGTCGGCGAGCCCGTCGCACATGATCCGGCGCCCGGCGAGATCGAAGCCGGTCACCTCGGCCAGCATGACCTGCGCGTTGGACTGACGCTTGACCACCCACCGCAGCGGCGCGGCGATCTCGGCCGAGGAGAGCGCACCGGTTGCAACCTGGTAGACGAGCGGCTGGAACAGGTGGAAGTTCTGGCGGTCGACGAGGGTGACGTCCACCGGCGCCCCGCGGAGCGCCCGCACCGCCTGCAGCCCGCCGAAGCCGCCGCCGATCACGACGACGCGGTGGCGTCCGGACGCGCCCGTCACGACGGATCGCCCGCGCAATCGGCGCAGCGGAGCCTGGCCCGCACCAAGGTTCCGCCGCCGGGCGGGCTTTCGACCTCAAGGGAGCCGCCGATGGCCTCGACCCGGTCTGCCAGGCCGCGGAGCCCGCTCCCGCCCCCGGCATCCGCGCCGCCCCTGCCGTCGTCTCGCACCTCGACGTCGACGATCCCCTCCTGCAGCCGCACGCTCACGGTGGCGCCGTCGGCGCCGGCGTACCGGGCCACGTTGGTGAGTGCCTCCGCGATGACGTAGTACGCGGCTGCCTCGACGTCCGCCTGGAGCCTGCAGTCCGGGATCTCGGCGACGTGGACCGGCACCCTGGTTCGCGCGACCAGGCCGTCGACGGCGGCGCGAAGGCCGCGCTCCGTGAGGATGGCCGGGTGGATCCCGCGGGCGAGCTCGCGCAGCTCCTCGAGGCCCTGGGCGAGCTCGGCCTGTGCGCTTCGGAGCTGCTCGGCGGCCGCCTCCGGGTCGCGCTCGAGCAGGGCCTGCGTCAGCCGCAGCGCGAGCGACAGCGACACGAACCGCTGCTGGGCGCCGTCGTGCAGGTTTCGCTCGAGCCGGCGGCGGGCCTCGTCGGCGGCGGCGACGATGCGCTTGCGCGACTCGGCGAGGGCCGTGCGGGCGTCGGCGTTGGCGATCGCCGTCCCCGCGAGCGATGCGAAGGCGCCCAGGCGGCGCTCGGTGTCCGGTGGGAGCGGCTCCTCGCTGACGCGCCAGGCCACGAGCGTGCCCCACATGCGGCCGCCGACCGTGATCGGCGCCGCCACCGCCGAACGGATCGGCTCTTCGATGCCGATTGGGTTGGGCCGTCCGGGCGAGTCCTGTGGCTCGTCGGACCGCTCCGGGCGCCCGCTTCGATAGGTGGCGGCCATCGCGGCTCCGACCGAGACCAGTACGACCATGCCCTCGGGCGTCACCGGGTCGGTGGCGATCTCGCTCCAGTTCGCGAGAATGCGCGCCTGCTCGCCCGGCTCGAACCGAAGGAGGGTGCAGCCGTCGGCGGCGACGAGCCGCCCGGCCTGCTCGGCGACGAGCGGGAACACCGCGTCCTCACCGACCCCACGGGCGACCTCTGTGGCGACGCGCTCGAGCGCCTCGTGCTCGGCGGCGAGCTCGTGCGCCTCGCGCTCGGCCTTGCGCTGGTCGGTCACGTCGCGTCCGATCCCGACGACGCCGCTCAGCTTGCTGTGGTCGTCGTAGAGACCGACGTTCGCCCAGTCGATGTCGCGGCGCTCGCCCGATCGAACCTGGATCGAGCTGGCGTCGTGCGCGGGGAAGTCTCCCCGCTGCACCTGCTCCAGGAACGCCTCGCTCCCGGTCTGGAACACGTCCAGGTAGTTCCGGCCGAGCAGCTCCTCACGCGTCCATCCGCTCAGCCGCACCAGGTGCTCGTTCACATAGGTCAGCCGCCCCTCGAGGTCGATCTGGCCGACGATCAGCTGCACCGTCTCGAAGACGTCGAGCATCCGCCGCTCCGCCGCCTCGAGCGACCGCAGCGCCCGAAGCTGCTCGGTCATGTCGTGGCCGATGCCGAGCACGCCGACGATCCGGCCCCCCTCGTCGCGCAGCGCCACATTCGTCCAGTGGATCTGGCGGCGGTCGCTGTTTCGAAGGATGATCGTGCTCTCGTCGTGCGGCGGAAACTCGCCCTCGCGGACGCGCTCCAGGAACGACTCGCGGCCGCTTCGAAACGTCGTGAACCAGTTGGCGCCGAGCAGCTCCTCGCGGCTCCAGCCCGAGAGCCGCTCCGTGAACGGGTTCACGTAGGTCATGCGCGCGTCCATGTCCATCGAGACGACCATGACCTCGATCCCCTCGAACACGTCCAGCAGCCGCTGCTCGGTCGCCTCGAGGTCGCGGATGCGGGCGCGCAGTGCCGCCACCTCGCGCTCGCGGTCGATCCCCTGCGCGAGCGCGTGCACGGCCGCATCCAGGGCGTCGGCGCCGACGCCGGCGGCGTGGTCGATCAGGGCGAGGCGGGCCCCGTCGCGCTCGACGACCGTCGCCGCCCGCTCGCCGGGACGCCCGGCCGGGTCATGCCGGCCGCCGTCGGTTTCGACCCAGGCCTGGTCGGCGTCGAGCCAGTACGCGACGCGCAGCGAGTCGTCCCCGACGGCCGTGGCCAGCGCGGCCTCGACCGATGCGGCCGCCGCGTCATCGCGGAGGTCGACGACCCCCGATGCCGGTGCCGAGTGCACCATCCGCGAATGGTGTCACATGGCCGCTCCGGCTTCAGCGCCTGACCAGGAAGATCGCCTTCCTGCCGAGGACCACCCGCGGCGTCGACACGCTCGTCTTGACCCCGGCGCCGAGCGACGCGATCAGGTCGTTTCGGTGCTCGCCGTGTGCGAACTGGGCCAGGAGGCCGGCGAAGCTCGTCGCGTTCGTGCGGAACGTCTCGCCGAACGCGCAGTACGGGCAGCCCTGCGGCGGGATGCCGCCGCGCAGCTCGAGGACGCCGCCGCGGAACCGCCCGGGCACCTCGACGGACATGGCCACCACGCTCGCCGTCCCGTCCGGGTGCGTGAGCGTCACCCGCAGATGGACCGTGCCCCCCGGGCGGACGCGAAGCACGCGGCGCACGGCGAACGGGTGGTGGCCGGTGCGAGACTCGACCTTCGTGATCGTCGCGGTCTCCTGCACCTGCGTCAGCGTCCCGCCGAAGTGGACGCCCGTGATCCGGGCGGACCCGAACTTGTTCTTCTGGAGCGCGCCCAGCTCGCCCATGAGCTCGAGCGGGCCCTCGTAGGTGATGTCGTACGGCGAGTACTGGACGCCGGTCCGAGTGAGCGTGAACGGCTCGCCCTGGAAGGTGCCGGTGATCGTCCAGTCCATCGTCTCGGAACCGCTGCCCTCGCGGTCGAACGTGACCACGTTCTCGACGAAGACCGCGTACTGGGCGATCAGCGTCATGAGCCCCTGGTCGGCGATGTCCGTCCGGCCCGTCCGCGAGGTGCCGAGGTCGGCGTTCCGGAGGCTGGTCGTCACCGACGTCAGCTGCGGGAGCGTCCCGGAGATGCCGCGGATCCCGGCGAGCCGGTCCTGGTCGACGATGCCGCGAAAGCCGGTGATGTTCGCGAGCTTGTACGGGAAGAACGGATCCTTGACGATCGTGATCGTGTCAGCGTTGTTCATCCCGAGGGCGGCCGGGCCGGTGAGCCCGAAGGGGTGGCCGAACGCGACCGTCTCGTCGCCGCAGACCGCCGTGGCGGTGCCGAGGCCGTAGAAGGTGAGGTCGCCGAAGCTCTGGGTCGCCGCGAAGTTGCCGCCGGCGACGATCGCCGCGCCGGTCACGCCCGACGGCGCCGCGGCCGCGCCGCCGCGGAAGGCGGTGTAGGCCAGGTGATGACGGTTGAAGGTCCGTTGCAGCCGCTGGAGGCCGGCGTCGGTGAGCCCGGAGACGCCCACCGGCACCTTGAGCAGCGTCATGCTGCCCGTGGAGCTCGTGGTGACATGGGACGCCGCAGTGACGGCGGACTGCAGCTTCGGCGTGAGCTTCACGTGCATCGGCATCTGCTGGGGGAGGGCAGAAGTCGACGCGCGCGGATAGTCGAACAGGTTCACCATCGGCTGGGCCGGGGTGAGGCCTGCGACCGTGCGGTCGAAGCTGAGCGCATACGAGACGGCGCCCATTAGCTTGCCGTTGACGTACACCGGCGACCCGGAGATCCCCTCGAACGCGCCGCCGGCCTGGTCGACGACCGGGCCGGACAGCTTGACGACGATCAGGTCGAGGCCGGGAGCGATGCCGTCGCTCAGGACACCGAGCACCTTCACGCCGAACGAGGTCGGCGTCGTGCCGTTGAGCACGGTCTTTCCCGTCCCCGTCAGCCCGGCCGTCACCTTGTCCTCTGGGAAGACGGCCGGCGGGTTCGTGCAGCCGGCGCCGGTAGAAGCCGCCGCGGCCTGGGGGTGCGAGGCATGCCCGAGCGTCGCCGCTCCGGCACATGCCAGTGTGAGGCCGAGCCCGCCGACGAGCCGTCGCGTGCGTTTCATCGCAGATCCCCCAGTCCTCTGTCGTCCTGCCTGTTTACGGGTGTACCAGCGAATATAGGACTCGGCAAGGGGGCGGCGGGTTCCCAGGCGGTCACAGCCGCTTCAGTATGAGCCGACAGGCAATTGGCCGTCCTCGTGCATAAACGGAGTCAGACTCCTCTGATTCACGACTAGAGCGATCGCGCAGCGCCGGCCCGCCGCTCGAGCTCGGCCATGACCTCGGGCCAGTGCTCCCTCTCGAAGACCAGAAGGCCGGTGCGGATGAGGCCGTCCTCGAGCCCGAGGAGCTCGACGCTCGCGACCGGCCCGACGGGCGTGTCGGTCACGAAGTCGTAGACGACGCACGCCTCGTTGCCCTCGGCGAAGACGCGGCGCACGTCGTTCCGGCGCATGATCAGCGTCAGGCGGCGGAGCGCCGTCGCGTACTCGTCCTTTCCGAGCACGCGGCTTCCGATCGTGAACTCGAGCTCGGGGTGGAGAATCGCGGCCGTGACACACCTGGCGCCTCTTCTCGAGGCCCACTCGTCCGTGAGGCTCCAGCGGCCGCGGAGCGTATGGGAGGCGGACGTCGATGACGCGGCCATCGTACGGCTCCTTCGCGAGCTGATCGCCGCTGCGCGTCTGCGCGGCACGCCGCTCCTTCGAGTTGCCAACGTTGTCGTCGAGGAGGACGGCGACGACCGCGCTCCGAGGGCCGGCGAGTACGTCGCGGTCAGCGTCGTCGCCGCCGGGGACTGGGGATCCGAAATCCATTGGCGTCCAGCCGATCCAGGATCCTCCGTGCTCGTCAATCCCGCCCTCGACGCGGCGGGGCGAGCGGCGGGCGCTTTGTATGGGGACACCCGGTCGGGGAACGAGGGGTGCGTGACCGTCTTCCTGCCGCGGCTTCGGCAAGCCGGTGGCCACGGCCCCGCCGGCCGCGGATAATTGCCACGTGTCTGCGCCGGGCGTGCCCAATGACTGGTTGAGGGCAGGCCGTGACGCCCTCGCCCGCAGCGCCTGGCCAGAGGCGCGGGCGGCGTTCGAGGAGGCCGCCCGCGGAGACGCCGACCCGGAGGCGCTCGAGGGGCTCGCGATGGCCGCGTTCTTCCTGAACGACTCCGAGGCAACGCTCGTCTCCCGTGAGCAGGCCTATGCTGCCTACCGGCGCATTGGCCGGCCGGTCGACGCGGCCCGGGTCGCGACGGCGCTGGCATGGGACTACCGCTCTGTCCGCGGCGAGCCGGCGGTGAGCGACGGCTGGCTGGCGCGCGCCCGCCGCCTGCTCGCGGGAACGGGGCCGAGCCTCGAGCGAGGATGGCTGGCGCTGCGCGAGGCGTCGTTCTCGGTTCCGCGGGATACGCGGGGTGCGCGCGACCGGTGCGCGGAGGCGGCCGCGCTCGGGCGCGAGCTGGGCGACACCGACCTGGAGATGACCGCGCTCGCGCTGGAGGGGCTCGTTCTCGTGAGCTGCGGGGAGATCGGCGCGGGCATGGCCCTCCTCGACGAGGCCACTGCCGCGGTCACCGCGGGAGAGATGCAGGACCCGATGGCCATCGGGTTCTCGTGCTGCTACCTCATCTTCGCCTGCGAGCGCGTCCGGGACTTCGATCGTGCCGGCCAGTGGTGCGAGCGGCTGGGGCGTATGGCCGCCGACTGGAACATCCGGTCGCTGCTCTCGGTCTGCCGCACCCACTACGGAACCGTGCTCGTCCTCCGGGGCGAGTGGGCGCGGGCCGAGACGGAGCTCATGGAAGCCGCGGCCGGCCTGGCGCCCCGCTCGGGTGAGGCCGCCGGGGCAATCGCCCGGCTCGCCGAGCTGCGCCGCCGGCAGGGCCGCCTGGACGAGGCCGCGGCGCTGGTCGCCTCCGTCGAGCATCACCCCCTGGCGGCGCTCTGCCAGGGCGCGATCGCCCTTGAGCGGGGCGCGGCCGGCGAGGCGGGTGACTGTGCGTCGCGCTACCTGCGGCTGACGGGGGAGGCCGGCATCGAGCGGGCGCACGGGCTCGAGCTGCTTGTCGAGGCCCGCCTCCTCGCGGGCGATGCGGAAGCAGCCGCCGCGGCGGCTGTGGAGCTTGCCCAGATCGCCGATGCGGCCGGCACCGATCCGATGGTCGGCGCCGCCCGGCGGGCCGAGGGGTTGACACGGGCGGCGGCCGGCGACCGTGACGGCGCGCGCGACGCGCTCGACGACGCCGTGCAGCTGCTCGGCCGGGCCGGGCTTCCGTTCGAGGCGGCCAGGGCCCGGATCGATCTCGCCCGCGTGCTGCGGGCGGCCGGCAGGCGTGACGACGCGGTCCGCGAGGCGACCCGCGCGGCTGAGCTCTTCGCCGAACTCGGCGCCGCCGGTGAGGAGCGTCTGGCTCGGGCCCTTCTCGCGGCTCGGGACCGCGGCGACCTCACGTCGCGTGAGCGGGAAGTGCTCCAACTCGTTGCCGCGGGGCGCACGAACGCCGAGATCGCCGCCCATCTGGTGTTGAGCGAGCACACGGTTCACCGCCACGTCGCGAACATCCTCGCCAAGCTCGGCGCGTCCTCTCGTGCCGCGGCAGCCGCCCGCGCCGCCGCCGACGGCCTGATCTGACGTCGGCGGGCCATCTTTCCGAGGATGGCCCGAACGGGCGACGCGCCGGCGGCCCGGCGCGATGAGACTCGGGAGCCTCGAAAGGAGGATCGATGATGTCGCCAGACGTGAGCTCTCTGCGCGCCGAGCTGACCGGAGACGTGCTCCTACCGTCGGACGCCGGATACGAGGAGGCGCGGAGGGTCTTCAACGCGATGATCGACAGACGGCCGGCCGTGATCGCGCGGTGCGCCACAACCGCGGACGTCGTCGCCGCGGTCAACTTCGGCAGGGACACGGGCCTCGAGGTGTCGGTGCGGTGCGGCGGCCACAGCGTGGCCGGGCTCAGCGTCGGCGACGGGATCGTGATCGACCTCCGCGGCCTCAACCAGATCGACGTCGATCCCCGAGCCGGGATCGCCCGCGTGGGCGGCGGCGTTCTCTGGGGGGAGCTCGACGGCGCCACGCAGGAGCACGGCCTGCACACGCCGGGCGGGCGGGTGACGACGACCGGGATCGGCGGCTTCACGACGGGCGGCGGGTACGGGTGGACGTCGTCGAAGCACGGCCTCGCCTGCGACAACCTCGTCGAGGCCGAGGTGGTGACGGCGGACGGCGCGGTCGTCACGGCGAGTGAGCGCGAGAACCGCGAGCTCTTCTGGGGCATCCGCGGCGGCGGCGGCAACTTCGGCGTCGTCACGCGATTCGACTTCCAGCTCCATCCGTTGGGCCCGACGGTGCTAGCCGGGCTGGCGCTCTGGCCGCTGGAGCGGGTCACGAAGGTACTGCGCGGCTGGCGGGACTGGGCCGACGCCGCGCCCGACGAGGTCTCGACCGCGCTCGTGATCCTGACCGCCCCTCCCGAGGAGTTCGTGCCGCCCCAGCTCCGCGGCCGGACCGCGGTCGGGGTGGCCGCGATGTACGTCGGCGATCCCGGCGAGGGCGCGGTGCCGATCCAGCCGCTCCGCGACCTCGAGCCCGAGGTGGACCTGATCCATCCCATGCCCTATACGACCTTCCAGGGTCTCCTCGACCCGATGGCGCCGCCCGGCAAGCGCAGCTACTGGCGCGGGGAGTATCTCGCCGAGCTGAGCGGCGAGGCGGTCGGCACTTTCGCGGATCATGCGCCCGCGGTCACCGGCGGTGCGCCTCCGCTCAGCCAGGTGGTGATCTTCCGCATCGGCCAGGGCGTGACGGCGGTGCCCGACGACGCGACGGCCTTCTCGCACCGCGAGGCACGTTACCTCTTCCACCCGATCTCAGTCTGGGACGACGCCGCCGACGACGAACCGGTGATCGCCGCCAACCGCGCCTTCGTGGAGGCGATGCGGCCGTTCGGCACGGGCGGCGCGTATCTCAACTTCACGCCCGAGGCGGACCGGGTCCGCGACGCGTACGGCGCCGCAAAGCACGGGCGGCTCGTCGCGCTAAAGGACCGGTACGACCCGGAGAATCTCTTCCGCGGGAATCAGAACGTCCGGCCGAGCGGCGCCTGGGAGCCGGCCCTCGCCTGACGTGTGCCCGCGGCGGCCGATGAGGGCGGCCGGTCAGACCGGTCACAGGATCGTGAGGACCCAAGATAAGGAGGTGCGCCATGCCGGGGACCGATCGGCGCCGGCTCGCCCGCGAAAGCTATAAGGCATTTGCCGCAGGCGACCGAAGCTTCTTCGAGGAGCACCTGAGCGGAGGCTTCACGTTCTCGAGCCCGCCCGACCCCCACCTCGACCGGGACGGATGGTTCGAGCGCTGCTGGCCGGCGGCTGGGCGGGGGCAGCGGTTCGAGTTCGTGCGGCTCGTGGAGTCGGGCGACGTGGTGATCGTGACCTACGATCTCCGCCGCCCTGACGGGAGCGGAGGCCGAAACACGGAGATCCTGACCTTCGACGCCGACGACAGGATCACGCGAACGGAGGTCTACTTCGGCTGGTACGGCGGCAGCGCCCTCACGGCGACGGCAGACTCAGCGTCTCGTCGGCACGCCAGTCGAGGCCGATAGCCCGGAAACGGGTCGTCGCCTCCTCGAGGAGGCGATCATCTGCGCGAGCCACTCCGAGCGCACGAAGCGCGAACGGCTGGACGTACGTCGGCGAGCTCACCCACTGCTGGGCTTCCGACTCGATCCGGTCGCGTGCGCCGAGGGCGACGAGAGCGTCCAGGAACGCCGCAGCACCGTCGTCCAGACGGACACGGTCTATTCCGGCGGTCAGGCGGGCACCGGCGCGAGTCCGCAAATCGATGGAGTCGACGAGCCGCTCGACCGCCGGTACGTCGTCGCGGGCGAGTCCGAGGCGGAGCTTCGGGCCCCAATAGAGCGCCCGATACGGATCCAATATCTGCACCTCGGCTTGGGCCTCGAGGCGAGCGGCCTCAACTGCGTCTCCGCACTGGAGGCTTGCCAGAGCGCAGTACAGGAGGCACGACGCGTTTGAGGGACATGGTGCCGCGGAGTTGGCCTCGACAGCGTCCTCGGCCTTCGGCGTCAGGCCTCGGAGATCGCCCCAACGACCGCAGATCATCTCGATCAGAAGGCGCGTGTGCAATCCATGGAGGCGGTGATGGGGCGTCAAGCCTTGCACCATCTCACTCAGGAGTTCGCTTGCGCGACTCGCCTCCGAGAGCCTTCCGGCGGCCACATCGAGCGACACGGCTGTCATCAGGGCGAAATGCCGGTCGTCGGGGTCAGCGAGCTGCGGCAGCAGCTGAAGCCGATCCCCGAGCCACGCGGACGCCTGCTCGAGGTCCCCGGCACTCCATGCGACGTCGGTGAGCGCCGCGAGCGCGTTCGAGCGAAGCCCAACGTCGCCGAGCCTTTGCGCGATCGCGTGCAGGCTTCGCGCGGCCGCCTCGTCCTTCCGCCAGAGTGCAACCGCGGCGAGCGCCTTCGCATGGGTCGGCGAGCCTTCTTCGGAAAGTTCGAGCGCGCGATCGATCCATTGGTCGACGACCTTCCTATCCGGTGGCCGCTTCCACATGCCGGACCTCCGCGCCGTCTGCAGGGCAAGTTCCGTATAGAGCTCCGCCGAGGGACCGGTGAGCTCGATTGCCCGCTCGATCGCCGCACGGAGCGCCCCGCCGTCGAACCTGAGTGCGTTCGCGCGACCGATCTCGAGCCAGAGTTCGGCCTGCGTGGCGGTGTCGGATTCGAAGGCCACCGCTCGGTGCAGGAGCGCGATTCCGTGTTCGATCTCATAGCGCCCGATCGAGACCGTTGCCGCGCGTCTCGACCATTCGACCGTCTTCGCACGGAGCTCTGCCGCGTCCTGCTCGTGTCCGCTCCAGGCGAGGTCGACGTCTTCGGGTCGCACCGCTTCGGCGTAGTGGTGCGCGAGCAGCGCTGCATGTTCGTCGCTCCTCTCGCCGCTGCGCTCGAGCCAGCGGGCGAACCCCGCGTGCAGCTGCGCCCGTCTCGCCTTCGGCAGGCCACCGTAGGCGACCTCCCGCGTGAGCGCGTGCTTGATCGCATACTCGCGCTCGCCCGGCAGCGACGACCCGGCGCGCCTGCGGACGAAGTCGCGCTCGGTGAGCACTTCGAAGTCGGGCATGCCGCCGACGAGCTCATAGACCGGGCCGGTCCAGAAGACACGCCCGATGACCGCCGCCGCCTGCAGCGCCGCCTTCTCCGACGGCGGCAGCAGGTCGATCCGGGCTGCGAGCACCGCCTGTACGGTGTCCGGGACGTCGAAACCCGGCGGCAGCTCTGCGCACGTCCAGCCGCCGTTGCGGCGCACGAGCACGCCGCGGTCGATCAGCGTCGCCAGCAACTCCTCAACGAACAATGGATTGCCCTCCGCCCGCTCGACGACGACGTTTCGCACCGACGGCGGCAGCTCGACGCCGAGTAGCTCGTCGAGCAGCTCGGCCGCCACCGAGGCCGGCAGAGCATCCAGGACGACCGCATGCCTTGACCAGTCGGGCCGGCGCTCGAGCAGTTCAGGCCGGCCCGTCGCGAGGAGGAGCAGCGGCCCGCCCACCTGCACCACGAGCGAGTCGAGCAGCTTGAGCAGCTCGTCGTCGGCCCAATGCAGGTCCTCGACGAGCACGACCGCGGCACGCTCGCGGACGAGCTCGCCGAGGAACTCCGCCCAGGCGTCATGGAGACGCTCACGCGCCCTGAGCGGATGCAGGTCCTCGCCCGGGTCGAGGCCGAGGGTCAAGCCGAGGTAGCGGCGGCCGCCGAGCCGCTCCGCGACGACCGCCGGCGGATCGTTGTCGAGGATGCCGAAGTGCTCGCGCAGGATCTCGGCGAGCGGCCAGTACGCGGTGCCGTGCCCGTACGAGAGGCAGCGGCCGGTCCGCTGCACCGGCTGTCGGGCCTGTGCGGCGAGCCACGCCCACAGCTCTCGCGCGAGGCGGGACTTGCCGACGCCGGCGTCGCCAACGATCGTCACGAAGTACGGCTCCTCGCTGCACACGACCCGCTCGTAGGCGGTGCGAAGCTCGTCGAGCTCGTGGTCGCGCCCGACGAACGCCTGACGCAGGCCACCGACACCGCGGGGTCGCATCAGAGAAAGGGCACGGACGAGCCGCCGCGAGACGACGCCTTCCGGCTTGCCCTTCGCCTCAATCGTGACAGGCTCCTCCAGCTCGAACGCGCCTCGCACGGCGGCGGCGGTTCGCTCGCCGACGAGGATGTCGCCTGGTGCCGCCGCCTGCTCGAGCCGCGCGCCGACGTTGACCGCGTCGCCCGTGACGAAGGAGCTGCCTTCGCGGGGGTGGCCGACGACCACCTCGCCCGTGTTGACACCCATCCGCAGGGCGAGCCGGTCGCCGAAGAGCTCGGCGAGGCGCCGCCGCATCGCGAGCGCGGCGTGCAGCGCCCGTTCAGCGTGATCCTCGAGCGCCGTCGGCACCCCGAACGCAGCCATCACCGCATCGCCGACGAACTTCTCCACCGTCCCGCCCGCCCGCTCGATCTCCGCCGCCATCGCGTCGTAGAAACGGTCGAGGAGCACGCGCGTCCGCTCAGGGTCCTGCGAGCCGCCGAGCTCGGTCGAGCCGACGAGATCTGCGAAGAGGACTGTGGCGAGCTTCCGCTCCTCAGACGGCTCCGGCTGCCGTTCGACCGGCGCGGCGCAGCTCGGACAGAAGCGCGCGTCGGCAGGGAGCGAGGCTCCGCACTGGACGCAGGCGGTCACGCCGCCGATTGTCGCGCTGTTCGCCGGAACACTCAACCTCGCGACGCAATTGTTCGGCCGCCCGCCCTCCGAAACAGAAAGACCCTGCGATTCGCAGGGCCTCCCGGAACGGATTCATAGCCGGTCAGGATTCGCACCTGCGAGCCAAGCAGCACCGATCGGATCGTTGCTCAGCCGAGGGCGTCTCCGCGTGATAGCGTCGACGCCTCGCGACTCGCACTGGACGCGCTCTGTCGCAATGATGCGTGTCCAGCCGTACCCGGCCCAGGGGTATCTGATGGCCGAACAGGGAGATCGCGGGATCGGCGGGATAACGATTGGCGGGATCGTGGTGATCGTCGGGATCGTCGTGATGCTCTTCTGGAGCATCGTGATCGGGCTGATCATTGCACCCATCGGCCTAATCGCTTCGGCGGTTTCGCGCAAGGCAAATGGTACTGAGCCGCTAGACGCAATCCACCGACGGCAACGCGAGGGCCAGGACACAAGGTCGTGCATGCGTTGGCTGCCCTGGTAGAAGGAGCGACGCCGAACGGTGCCGCAGCCGCGCCGCTAGGAGACTGGGGCCGTCGTGCGTTTCGTCGCGATATTGCGGTCGCCCGAGCCGCTCGAGCGCAGGTCACTGCATCTCCGGTTCCGATAGACACCGTCAACCCAGCGCGTCGGGTCGTGGGCTCCTGTCGGGCGCCCGGGCGCCGCGGTGTGGGCGACGCCGGCCGCGTGTCTGCGTCGCGCCCATCCGGCTTCTCGGGTCAGCCCTGGAAGAGCGCGCTCGCCGGCGTCGTCTGGTGCATATCCGATCCCTCGATCGAGGAGATGCATGATGCTTCGCACTCGGAAGCTTGGTCCGACGCTCGCCGCGGCATTGGCGGCTGTCACGCTCGCAACACCGGCCGCGCAGGCTCGGCCGGCCGACGTCAGCGCAGGGTCAAGCCCACAGTCCCTGCCCACACAGGCCTTCTCGCCTGTCCATCGCCGCGCCGGGCCGCGTCTGGCGCATTGGGGTACAGGCACCTTCGGCCGCGACACGTCGAAGAGGTCAGTGAACATCCTGGGCAGTCACGTGCAAGGCCCAATTCGATCGGCTAGCGTGGACACTGGCTCCACCAGCACAGATCAGATCGTCCCTCGCTCTAGCCGCGCCTTCACGTTTCATGGCTCGAGTGCTGACGCGACGACGGCCCTGGTGGCCGGCCTCATCATGATCCTGATAGTAGGTGCGGTGGGCGTCGGTACCCGCACGCGAACCAACTTGGCCACCTGACCATGCGAACGCCCCGCCGGGGTTCACTCCATCCGAACCCCGGCGGTGGCGCTCGAGCCTCGACCGGCCCACGCCAGGCGGTAGCAAGCGCCGCAACAGGTTGCGCTCCGGTGGCGTAGGTCGCGTCGGCGCCAGATCGCTGGGACGTCTGGATCGGAGCATTCCCTCGGTCACGCGTGGTGGTTCGCGATAACGCTCCGGCCAACGGCTCGCACGATCGTCATGCGACCGGTCCGGCGGTTCCTCGACGTATCAGCCCACTCGGGAGCGGGAAGGAGTGAACCACGATGGCGCATCGGGGAGCCCGGTCATCTTCGTGGTCTCGGCGCATGCGACGCCATGGCGGCAGCGTTCTCCTGGCCGTCTCGATCGCGCTGATCCCGTGGACGTTGGTGCTCGCGTACACGCTGCCGATGCGGCACCGCGTCATCCACTGGGACGCGATCTGGGTCGGGTTCGACGTCGCGCTGGCTCTAGTTCTCGTGCTGACCGCGATCGCAGCGCTCCGGGGCCGGCCATGGCTGCCGATTCCGGCAACCGCTTCTGGGACACTGCTCGCCTGTGACGCCTGGTTCGACGTCCTCACGGCTCATGGCACTGACCAAGCCGCGATCGCGCTGTTTGAAGCCGCGCTCGTCGAACTGCCGCTGGCCGGATTGTGTCTGTGGATGGCGCTGCGCGTGGAGCGGATCATGCTGCGCCGCATCGACGGCAGGCGGGTAATCTCGCGAAAGCCGGCCGCGAGGCGAGCCGACGCGTCGCCGATCCGTGGATGCGGACCCATGCGATCGCAGTAGGATGTTTGGAATGCCTCGCGCGCTTGATTGGATCCCGTTGCATGGTGTTTACCGCCGGCGCGGCGATAAGGCTGATTGACCTCCAGCGCCTGTGGGCGTAGTGCGCCGGCGCTCGTACACTCGTGCCTTTACGACTGGAGGGATCGTGTATCCGAAGATCGAGCTGCTTCTTAACTTGGAGGCGACGGTCGCGCCTGAGACGCTGCTTGCCATCTCGGGTCGTAACCACTGTCTGCTGCCGGCGACCGCCGCTGAAGACCTGCGGGAGTTGTACCGGTATCGCGACTTCGACCACTTCATGGCGGTGTGGACAGTGACGACGAATGATCGAACGGCACTGGGGCGGCGTCGACTGGGACAAAATCTTCGCTGGGTATTGCGACGGAGCTCAGGAGGCGACCGAAGCCCGCGGTGTGGAGGTGCGTCTGACGCCGACGTCACGCCGGGGTGCCGGCCTCGACGACCCTAAGGAGGCGGTCCGGTACGCCGGCAGATGCTCGCCCGCTCGATGAGCGACCGATCGGAGCAACGGCGGTCCGCCCTGGGACGTTGCGGCGTCTCGCGGCGGGGCGCGGCGTTTCAGCCAACCGCGAGCCGGGTAGCTCGGTTCGAGTGGCTAAGACCAGTCCTGCCGGGCCGCACAGCTTCGATCAGATCCGGGATCTCTGGGGTCGTTCGCTTCGAGCGCTTTCGATCGAGGTATCGTCGCCGGCCGCGGCCCGATACCGAGCATCCGCGGGAAGGCACGCGGAAGCCGCCGTCCGGCATGAAGACGCCGCGATGTTCTGGGACGAGCGCCGCGAGCCGGAACGAGCGGCGCTTGAGTGGCGCCAGGTCGCGTTGGAGCATGCCGCGGGGCAGCTTGACCGCGACCGGGCCGAGCTCGAGGAAGCGAACCACGGCCGTGCGCCTCAGTCTCGTGCGACACCGCCTCGACGGGTGAGATAGAGCGTCGACCGCTCAGGCCCGAGGGCGAGGCCCGCGATTGCCTCTGCGGCAAGGCTCCACAGAGGGTTTTAGGGTCGAACAGAAGGACATCGTCAGGGTTCGGGGTCAGTCGTGTCCGATGTCCGGCGCGGGCCGTGCTGCGAACGTCCGCGCAGACGGTGAAGAGCGTCGTGCTGGGGGTGGCGAGTGGCGGGGTGTCGCGTCCTGGCGGCGACCCGCACTACGACGTAGGCGAGAACGAGAAAGACGGCGTACGAGGCGGTCACGCCGAGCGTCCGCGGGTACGCCGTAGGGCTCGTCAACTGATGCCAGGTGTCGCGCGCAAGCGGCGCAGGTTCCACGATCACATCCCACGAGTTACGCGCCTCGAAGCGACCGATGAACATGCCGAACGCCGCAACCACAAGCGCGATCGTGGCGACGAGCCAGCCAAGGACCGGTCCGGCGCTGGCGGCTACAAGTTCCTGCACGCGATCGAGCGATAGGAACCCCAGCAGCATGCCGACGGATGCGAACGAGGCGATCAGCAGGACGTCGTACCAGAGGGGCGCCGTCGCCGGCCCTCGCAGATGGATGAAGTCGGTGATGAGGTACGGGGCGTTCGGGAAGAAGAGCAGCCAGACGAGTCCGAGCAGGGCGGCTCCCAGTGGTCGCAGGCCGCGGTGCATGGCCCAGGCGAGCAACGAGGCGACGACGAAGGGAATCCAAGCGAGGAAGAGGTTCCAGATCAGGAAGTCGTAGCGCGAGGCGCCTGTATAGAGCATGCGCGCGACCTCGAGCGCCGTGCAGTACAGGGAGAACAGAACGAGGACGATGACCGCTCTCTCAAGCGCCGTCAGGCGTTCGTGCC
>DASQXS010000216.1:0-5428 GCA_035639615.1 Gaiellales bacterium
GCTCGTGGCCGCCGCTTCTGATCCTGGCCGCGCTGACCGGAACCGTCTCACCCGATGTGGTCGAGTCGGGCCCGTTCACCTCGCTCGAGCAGGCGATGCTGCCACACACCACCACCGGCGATCCCACCCGCCTCTTCGGCCGGTACAACACCGTCGCCACCCTTGCCGGCTCGCTGGGCGCCGCGCTCGTCGCACTTCTCAGCCTGATCGGCGGAAGCGACCGCCGCCTGCTCCTCGTCTATCCCCTCCTCGCGCTCGCGGCGTTGCCGATCACCGCCGGCCTGTCGGCCGGGGTCGAGCGCGGCGACGAGCTCGCTCGAGCGACTCCGCCGCTCAGCCGATCACGGCCGATCGTCCTGCGAATGGCCGGGCTGTTCGCACTGGACAGCTTCGGCGGCGGCTTCGTCGTCAACGCCTACATCGCCTACTACCTCGCCCGCCGGTTCCACGCCTCAGCCGAGCTGATCGGCATCCTGTTCTTTACCATCGGCCTCCTCCAGGCGGCCTCCTTCCAAGCCGCCGTGCGGCTCAGCGAGCGCATCGGCCTCTTGCGAACGATGGTGTTCACGCACCTACCGTCCAACCTCCTGCTCGCTGCGGTTCCGTTCGCCACCAATCTGCCGACCGCGATCGCGCTTCTCCTCGGTCGCTTCGCGCTCTCGCAGATGGACGTCGCGCCACGGCAGGCATACGTCGTCGCCGTCGTCGCCCCGACGGAACGCACCGCCGCAGCCGCCTACACCAATAGCGCCCGCCACGCCGTCCGCCCGACGAGCCCGCTCCTCACCGGGGTCCTCGTCCAAGCCAACCTGATCGGCGCGCCCTTCGTGATCGCCGGCGCCATCAAGGGGGCCTACGACATCGGCTTCTGGGAGCTCTTCCGCGACGTGCCACTCCCCAGGAGGGCCGGCGCGGCGTCGTCGTCGTAGGCGAGCGCCGTCGCCAGCGATGCGCACGCGAGCACGGTCGCTCCCGCGGTGACTGCGACAGCGTACTCGTATGTCGACGCGTCCCCGATCGCCGTCGGCACCAGGTACGCGAGCGTGGGCGCGAGCACGCCGAGCGCCGCCACGGCCAGGTGCGGGCTCCAGCGAGCGCACAGAAACCACGCCACCAGCAACGCGCCGAGGGGCCAGAAGGTGAGCGACGTGGCGAAGAAGCCGATGCGGAGCACGCCGAGCAGGACGGGCGCCGCGAGCCATATGAGCGAGTGCTGGGCGGCCGGCTCGCCTCCACGCCGCATCCCGGCGACCAGCAGCGCCGCCGGCGCCGCCAGGAACACGGCGTCGCCGAGCGCGTACGCGTTCACAAGCCACTGCTGCCCGAGCTGGCTGTACTGCCCAGACTGGATCCCCGAGCCGAGCTGGCCGGCAAGGAAGAGCGCGGCGCTCAGGAGCGCACACGCCATCGGGAGGAGCGTGCGGCCGCGACAGACGGCGGCCGCCGCGACGGCCGGGAGGAGGACGGCGGCGAGCGAGCGGGCGAGCGTGCCCGCGCCCATCGCCGGCGCGGCCGTGAACGGCGTGCTCGGCCACACGAAACCGAGCCGCGAGTACCAGGTGTCGAGCACGATCGGAAAGACGCTCGCAGTGGCCGCGAGCACCAGGAGGACGAGCGCCGCCAGCCGGCATCCCTCCGCCCAAACGCCCACGCGCGTGCCTCCGGTCACTCGCAGGGCGCGCTCTCGGAGGCCGCAGACGCCGAGCGCCGCCACCTGCCGCATACTCGGGCCGGCGCTCCCGCCCCCCATCTCTTCGAGTGTCGCCAGGATCTCGTCGCCGCGCGCTCGCCGGTAGTCGCTTGGATACGCCCGCAGCGCCAGCCGGTAGATGCGCTCGGCGGGAGTCACGTGGCCGCCTTCGGCGGAGCGATCGCCATCCGCGATGCCACGACGTCGGCCGCCTCGGTGAGCCGCCTCGCCTCGTCCCGCAGCGTCTCGCCGCCCGCCTCCGTGAGTCGGTAGTAGCGCCGCGCGCGACCCCGCACGACCTCCTCGCCGTCGACCGCCACGAGCCCCTGCTCTAGCAGCCGCTGCAGTGCCGCGTAGAGCGTTCCCGCGGTCAGCCGCACACTCCCGCGCGAGATCGCCTCGACCCGCCTGGCGATCGCGTACCCGTGCAGTGGCCCGTCCAGCAGGGCGGCGAGGGTGAAGTAGGTCGGCTCGCGCAAGGGTTGCCCGCGATGCTCCATGAACAGAATATACCGATAGTCGATATATGTGTCAAGCCGCCTGGTCCCAGTCAATCCGGCGCCATGCTCCCGGACGGCCGCCGCGGGGCGCACTCGTCATTCCATGCACGCGAACATGTACGTCTCGGGATCGGGCACCCCGGGCGGCGCCGTGGACTCCCCGAAGTACACGCGGTAGCCGGGATCGTGTTCCTCGCCGTCGACGTCTCGCGGGTCGACCGGGCGCACGTCCATCGCGGCAGTATGCCGCGCGGGGTCAGGGCGGTGCGGCCGTGCTCCCCCGCACCACCAGCTCGGTCGGCAGGATTGTCTGCCGGCCGCGCCGCGGCGGTCTGCCGCCCCGCTCGATCGCCTGGATGAGGAGCTCGGCGGCCAGCCTGCCCTTCTCCTCGTGCGGCTGGGCGACGGTGGTCAGGGGCGGCGTCGTCAGCTCGGCGGCAGGGTTGTCGTCGAATCCGACGATCGAAACCTGCTCGGGCACTGCGACGCCCAACTCCGCTGCGGCGTGCAGGGCGCCGAACGCGAGCACGTCGCTCATCGCCAGGATCGCCGTCGGCGGCTCCGGGCCGCGCAGCAGGTCGAGGGTCGCCCTGTGGGCGGGGTCCTGCGCGTTCGGCCGGCAGGTGCGCACGAGGCCCTCGTCCCACGCCCGGCCGAGCCCCTGGCGGTATCCGGCGAGCCGCTCCGCGCTCAGGTCGATCGCGAGCGTGCCCTCAGCGTCGAGCGCACCCACGAATGACAGCACCCCGACCCGCTGGTGCCCCAGTCCCCGCACGTGCTCGGCGGCACCGCGGGCGGCGGCGCGGTCGTCGATGCCCACGAAGGGCGTGGGCGCCTCACGCGGCTGGTCGACGGTCACGGCCGGAAGCCGTCGCTCCAGGGCCGCCTGGACGCGCGGGTCGTTCCGCACCGCGGAATAGATGATGAAGCCGTCCACATCGGCGCTCTGCACCATGCCCGCGGTCTCGGCGCGAAAGCGCGAGTCAGGGATCAGCAGCAGCCCCATGTGCGAGTTCTCCATCCCCTCGGCGACGCCGCGCAGGAATGCGGGCGCCGCCGGATCGGTGAACTGGTAGCGCAGCCGCTCCGAGAAGATGATGCCCAGGGCGCCGGCACGGCCTAGGCGCAGCCGCCGCCCCGCCGGGTCCGGGCCGGGGTAGCCGAGCTCCTTGGCCGCCGCCAGGACGCGTTCGCGGACGTCGTCGGAGACGAGCTCCGGGCGCCCGAAGGCCTGGGAGGCGCTTCCGACGGATACCCCGGCGTGGCGGGCGACATCGCGCAGCCGCACCCGCGCCGTCTCACGCGGTGACATGCCGGTAGCCTACTTGACCGCCTGAACCGATTCAGCTACGATCTTTCTGAACCGATTCAGATAGAGGAGATGAGCACATGCTGGATCTGCTCTTCGCACTTGATCTCGTCGAGCGGCACATGAAGGACGTGTTCGAGCCGCCGGAGCCGGCCGCGGGAAGCGACCGCCCGGCCGCGGCGGCGCCCGGTCGGCGGGACGGGCCGGGCCTCGTCCGGCTCACGCTGGCGCTGGCCCGCATCGGGCGCTGATCGCAGGCCCGATCGCCCTGGTATCGGCCCCGGCCGCGGCATAGACTCTTGTCGCGCGGCCGGGGCCGCGTCCAGTCCGCGGAAAGGGCCGAGCCCATCCCGGGTGCGTCAGCGTGCGCTTCGCAGCTTCTTTCCGCCCGGACTTGCGGACGACGGGCTCGGGAAAGGAGACTGCCGTGGCGAGCACACCCAACCTGGAGCAGCTTCGCAAGCAGGCGAAGGAGCGCGTCCGCGCCCGCCGGGCCGCCGGCGGGCGGGTGAAGCTCGCCGAGGTCCAGCATGAGATCGCCCGCGAACAGGGATTTGCGAGCTGGGCCCGTCTCAAGGAGCACATCGCCCGGATCGGCGCCGAGCAGCCGTTCCGCACCGACGTCGCCTACTACGAGGGCCGCGCGGAGGGCATCGCCGCCGTGAACGGCGTCACCGTCTCCGACGCGCGGCGCGACCTCGCCCGCCGGCATGGCTTCTCGAGCTGGGCGCGCCTTTGCCGTCACGTCGAGGACCTCTCGGAGGGAACGGAGCCGGCGACGCCGTTCATGCTCGCCTACCGCGCCGTCGAGGACGATGACGTCGAGCGGCTGGCCGGCCTGCTCGACCGGCACCCCGATCTCGTCCGGGTGCGCGGAACGAACGGGAACGACCTCCTCGGCATGGCCGACAGCATCGCCGCCGTGCGCCTGCTCCTGGAGCGCGGCGCCGATCCGAACCGCGGCAACGACTACGGCTGGACGAAGCTCCACCAGGCCGGCTACGCCAACGCGCCGCGGCTGGCCCGCGTCCTCCTCGATGCCGGCGCCAGGACCGATCTCTTCGCACGCGGGGACGGCGGGACGCCGCTCGTCGCGGCGCTCTTCTGGGGCCATCGCGAGGTCGCCGGCCTCCTGGGCATCCAGCCGCGGAACCTGCGGGTCGCGGCCGGCCTGGGCCGGATCGAGATGATCCGCGAGCTGGCCGGGAGGCCCGCGATGGGCGCCCACCGCGGCTTCTACCGCCCGCACGGCGGCTTCCCCGCTTGGCAGCCCTCCGACGATCCCCAGGAGGTGCTCGACGAGGCGCTCGCCTGGGCGGCCCGAAGCGGCCGGGCCGAGGCACTCCCGGTGCTCGTCGAGCTCGGCGCCCGCGTCGACGCCGACCCGTACCGCGGCACGGCCCTCACGTGGGCGGCGGTGAACGGCCACGTCGAGGCGGTCAGGACGCTGATCGGGCTCGGCGCCGACCCCAACCATCGCGGCACGTTCGGCGGCCCCACCCACGGCGAGGGCGTGACCGCGCTCCACCTCGCCGCCCAGGCCGGCCGGGCCGAGACGGCTGGCGAGCTCCTCGCGGCAGGCGCGGATCCGACAATCCACGACGACCTCCACGGCGGCGACGCCCGCGGATGGGCGCAAGTCGGCGGCCATCCGGAGCTCGCCGAACGCTTATGACGGTGCCGCTACGCGCGCCCGGCGCCGCGCGGCTCCTGCGACACCAGATGCAGCAGGTTCTCCACCCCACGGACGCCGCGGACGGTGCGCACGCGCCGCTCGAGCTCGGCGATCAGATACTGGCTCGGCAGCTGCCCGCGCAGTGTCACGACCCCCTCCACAACGCCGACGTTCGCCTCACGGGGCGTCACCGGCAGCCCGCGGAACGCCTCGGAGCGGACCTTGTCGGCGAGCGTCCGATCGTCGTCGGGCGA
>DASQXS010000217.1:0-4990 GCA_035639615.1 Gaiellales bacterium
GCTCGCCGCCCGCCGCGACCGGCCCGGGCGCACGGCCGTCGACGTCGATCTCCCACCCGCCGGCTCGGCGTTCCTCGTCTGGGGGGCCGATCGGGAGGGCCTGCCAGCGTCCCGGCCTTTGGGCGGTGGCGGCGCCGTGACGGCGCTCGACGGCGAGTGGCGGCTCGACCCGGGCAGCCCGAACGCGCTCGTCATCGGCCGCTGGCTCGCGCGCGCGGAGGACGGCCCCGACGAGTGGGTCGAGATGGTGCCGGGCGCATGGTCGTACCAGCTCCCCACCGAGCCGGACCGGCCCTATCCGATCCCGGTCCGCTACCGGATCGCGTTCCAGGTGGAGGACGTGCCGGGCTCGCTGCGGCTCCTCGTCGACGGCTTCGCCGGGCTCGAATGGACGCTCGAGGTGAATGGAAGCCGCTGCACGGCGAGCCCCGAGCCCAGCGGGGTCGACAGCCAGATCGGCGCGGTCGACATCCGGCCGCTCGTGCGGGCCGGGGAGAACGTGCTCGAGCTGCGGCTGGTCGTCGCCGACGCGACCGACGGCCTGCTCGACCTCGTGAAGCTTGTCGGCGACTTCCGCCTGGCCGGCGCGGACGGCGCCTGGCGGATCGCGCGGCCCGACGAGGCCGCCCGGCCGGCGCCGTGGACGGAGCAGGGATACCCATTCCTGTCCTCGACGGCGACGTACTCGACCGAGGTCGATCTCTCGGCGGGCGGCCGCCTGATCCTCGACGCGGACGCCGGCGACGACGTCCTCGAGGTGGTCGTGAACGGCGAGACGGCCGGCGTGCGGCTGTGGCCGCCGTACGCGGTGGAGATCACCGGCCAGGTACGGCCGGGGCCGAACGTGATCGAACTCCGGGTGGCGAACACCGCCCAGAACCTGCTCGGCGGCACGGCCCGCCCGTCGGGGCTTCGCGGCGCGCCGCGGATCGTCGTCCACGCGGAGGCGGAGCCGTGACCCGGCTCGCCGTGTCCGAGCTCACCGCGGCGGCGTTCGCGCCCTACGGGCAGGTCGTGGCCGAGCCCTGCAGCGCCGAGGAGGCGTCCGGGCCGGGCTGGCGGTGGTGGGCCGAGACGGCCGAGCTGCCGCCGGCGGAGCCCGGTCTCGGCATCGGCTATCTCGCGCTCGAGCCCGCGCCGGCGATTTTCGACTGGGCCGAGCGGCACATGCGAAGCCCCGAGACGATCGTGCCGCTCGGCGGCGACTGCCTCGTCTACGTCGCGCCGCCGGAGCAGGCGCCCGCGCTCGACAACTTCGCCGTCTTCCGCGTCCGCCGGGGCCAGGCGATCGTGCTGGCCCCGGGCGTCTGGCACGGCGCCCCGTTCGCGACGGATGGGCCGATGGCGGCGCTCGTCCTCCTCCGCACGGGCACGGGGCGGGAGGACACGACCGTCGTCCGCTTCCCCGACACCCCCGTGGAGATCGACGATGCCGATCGTTGACCGGCGCGCGTTCGGCGGGCGCTTCACCGTCCGCGAGAACTCGCGGCGGCTCGCCAACTACCGCTACCTCGAGGTGCAGCTAATGGAGCTGGTCGGCGGCTGGTCGCACACGACGCCGCAGCTCGCGTTCAAGGCCGCGTTCGGCTACCAGGTGTACGACCACGCGCAGGCCGCGGACGCCCTCGGCGAGCGGCTGGAGCAGCTCCGCTCCGGCCGCGAGCGGCAGGAGCCGGCGACCGACGCCTTCGCGGAGCTGTGCGAGCACGTCTGGAACCTCGACTCGCAGATCGCCCGGATGGTGACGATCTACCGGGTGCTCGAGCCGCACCTCGTGAGCACCTACGTCTACCACGCCGACGCGACCGATCCGCTGGCCGATGCGCCGACAGTGCGGCTGCTCCGCGGACTGGCCGCGACGGCACAGTCGCACGTCGCCTGGGGCCAGGCGGCGCTCGATGCGCTGACGCAGGAGGCCGGCGCACGCCGAAGCGCGCTCGACGCCCAGGCCGACCTCGAGGCCCGGCTGGTCGAGTGCGGCGGCGTGACCGGGCAGGGGATCGAGTCGCACTGGCTCGCGTTCCACAGCGCCCGCGAGGCCGCGCGGCCCGCGGCCCGGATCAAGCGCGGCAAGAGCGGCTACCGCTTCCTCAAGCGCTGCCCGCCGCTCGACCACCCGGTGGTCGAGGAGCCGTTCTGGTTCTCGGACCGGCCGGAGGACTTCGCCGTCTATGCGAGCGAGGACGAGTGGTCGATCGAGGGCTTCCGGCACAAGTTCCACCAGCTCCTCTACGGCGAGGTCGAGACCACCGACCGGATGGGCAAGATGCTGGCCGAGTTCCCCGAGCTGCCGTGGCCGATGCGAATGGAGCTGGCCCACCAGATGTGGGACGAGGCCCGCCACATCGAGGTCGTGGCGAAGGCGTGCGAGGAGCTGATGGGCGCCGAGCTCGGCTACGGGCCGTGGTCGCTCGACTGGTGGTGGATGCAGAACGAGGCCGACCCGCTGAAGCGGATCACGGTCACGAACTCGTGGGCCGAGGCGAACCTCATGCAGACGCTCAGGCAGTGGCGAGAGGAGGCGGAGCGGCGCGGGTTCGAGCGGATCGCCGAGCTGGCCGACTACCTCCAGGCCGACGAGCTCACCCACGTGAAGCTGGGCACCCACTGGATCCGGGAGCTGGTCGGCGCCGACACGGAGCATCGCGACGAGCTCGTCGACTGGGGCCGGCAGGCGGTGGCCCGGATCGGCTCGTTCTGGAACGAGGACTCGAAGCCGGAGGACGTCCACTTCACGTTCATGCGGGCCGGGGCGGGCGCCTGACCCATCACGGAAGTGCGCCAGATCAGCCTCAGAACCGTGCCGGTTTGAAACAACGGGACCAGGTCCATCTGTTTCACGGCTGAAACAACCGGACCAGGTCCCGCTGTTTCAGGTCCCGTCGCTACACTCGCCGCGTGATCACCGCCCACACGGACGTGGTCGGGAGTCTGCTTCGCCCGCCCGAGCTCCTCGAGGTGCGCGACCGGTTCGACCGCGGCGAGGCGTCAGCCGCGGAGCTGAAACGAGCCGAGGACCGGGCGGTCGACGACGCCGTGCGGCTGCAGGAGGACGCCGGGATGGAGGTCGTGACCGACGGCGAGATGCGCCGGCTCTCGTTCCAGAGCGGGCTCCCGGAGGCCGTCGACGGGTTCGGCGAGGTGCCGCTCGAGGCCTACCTGTGGGGCGACTGGCACGGCGACGAGGTCGGCGACCGCTCGACCGAGCGGCCGGTCGGGCTGGGCGTCCGCGACCGCCTGCGCCGGCGGCGGCACATCGCCGCGGAGGACTTCACCTACCTGCGAGGCCGGGCGCGCGCGATCCCGAAGGTGACGCTCACCAGTCCGAGCCTCTACGCCAACCTGTGGTCGGAGGAGCACTCGGGCGACGCCTACCCGACGCTGGACGCCTTCCTGGAGGACGTGGCCGAGATCACCCGCGACGAGATCGCGGAGCTGGCTCGCCTCGGCTGCACCTACATCCAGCTCGACGCGCCGCACTACCCGCTCCTGATCGACCCGCGCACGCGGGCGTTCTACGAGGCCCAGGGGTGGTCGGTCGAGCGCTGGCTCGACCGTGGGATCGAGCTCGACAACTGGGTGATGGAGGGGCATCCCGGGGTCACCTTCGGCTTCCACCTGTGCCGCGGGAACCAGGGCAGCCGGTGGCTCGCACAGGGCGGCTACGAGCCGATCGCGCGGCGGGTGTTCGGCGGCGTCGCGGCCGACCGGCTCCTGCTCGAGTACGACGACGAGCGGTCGGGATCATTCCAGCCGCTCGCCGAGGTGCCGGATGACCGCGTGGTCGTGCTCGGCCTCGTCACCACGAAGTCGCCGCGCCGCGAGGCGCCGGACGAGCTCGAAGCCCGGATCCGCGAGGCGGCCCGCCACACCGGCCTCGAGCGCCTGGCGGTGAGCCCGCAGTGCGGGTTCGCGACGTCCGTGATCGGCAATGCGGTCACCGTCGACGACGAGCGCGCGAAGCTCGAGGTGCTCGCCCGCACCGCCGAGCGGGTCTGGGGATAGCGGGCGGACGGTGCGGGCGCGGTGCGCCTGCGCACTGGCCGTCCCGGGCACGATCCGTCACAATCCGGCCGGTGCGAAGACAGGACGACATGGCGCCGCGGGTGCTCATCCTCTGTCCGGGGACGCGCGACCGGCTGAACCTCGCCGACGAGCGAATCCTCGAGCGCTTCGCCATGCGGTTCGCCGGCGAGGCGATCGGCCCCCGGTTCGACCCGGCTGCGTTCGTCGAGCACATGGCCCGGTTCGGGTGCGCGGCCGACGGCGTCTTCGGGTCGAGCGACGCCACAGGCCATCTGGCAGCCGTGCTCGGCGAGCGGCTCGGGCTACCAGGCCCGGGGCGCGCGGCCTTCATGCGCTGCCACGACAAGCTGGCGTCGCGCCGGATCCAGGCGGAGGTCGTGCCGGAGGCGACGCCGGCGTTCGCGGCGATCGACCTCGACGGCCCGGACCCCGTGCCGCCTCTTCCCTTCCCGTTCTTCCTGAAGCCCGTCTCGGCGCATCTCTCGCAGCTCGCGTACCGGATCGACGACGCCGCGGAGTACGCGGCGGCGCTCGCCGAGGCGCGGTCGGGCATCGATGCCGTCACCGCGTACGATAGGGCGCTGGAAGCGCGGCAGTTCCGAACGCTGATCGCCGAGGAGCTTCTCGACGGCGCGCTCGTCACGTTCGAGGGGTACATGCACCGCGGGCGGATGACGCCGATCGGCGTCACCGACGCGGTGCTGCACGAGAACGGGATCAGCTTCCTGCGCTTCGAGTACCCGAGCGCGCTTCCGGCGCCTGCACGCGAGCGCATGGCGGAGGTCGCGGCCCGGCTCATGCCGGCGATGGGCTTCGACGACTCGCTCTTCAACATCGAGTTCTTCGTCCGCCCGGACGGGACGATCACGATCGTCGAGCTGAACGGGCGTATGGCGTCGCAGTTCGCCCCGCTGGTGAAGGCCGTCCACGGAGTGTCGTCGTACGAGCTCCAGCTCGAGCTCTC
>DASQXS010000218.1:0-3921 GCA_035639615.1 Gaiellales bacterium
GCAGGTCGGCCGGGTCGTGGAAGTTGGCGGCGCGGGCCTGCCAGGTGCGGGTCCGCCGGCGGCCGCCCACGAAGGTCGAGCGCCAGGCGGTGACGGTGCCGAGCTCGCGGCCATCCAGGGCGACCAGGTAGGTGCTGGTGGAGCGGTCCTCGGGGTACAGCCGGGTCTGGCGTGACCCCCGTTCGTCGGTCCGGGTGGTGTGAGAGTTCTTGCGGCCCACGAGGATGGGCAGGAAGGCTCACGTCATGTCGACGACGAGAAGGAAGCGGCACACGCCCGAGCAGGTCGTTCGGAAGCTGACCGAGGCTGATCGGCTGCTCGCGCAGGGCGCCGATGTCGCCGAGGTTGCCCGGCAGCTGGGTGTCAGCGAGCAGACGTACTTTCGGTGGCGCAACCAGTTCGGGGGCCTGAAGGCCGAGGACGCCAAGCGCCTGAAGGAGTTGGAGAAGGAGAACGCCCGGCTCAAGCGGCTGTTGGCCGAGGCCGAGCTGGAGAAGGACGCGTTGCGGGAGATCGCCAAGGGGGAATTCTGAGCCCGGCCCGCCGGCGGGCGGCCGTGCACCATCTCCAGCGGGTGCTGGGGCTGAGTGAGCGGTTCGCGTGTCGGGTGGTCGGGCAGCCCCGATCGACTCAGCGTCATGTCCCACCCGCGCAGACCACCGAGGATCCCGACGCCGCGCTACGGGCCTGGCTACGCGCCTACGCCGGCAAGCATCCCCGCTGGGGGCATCGGCGTGCCCACCACGACGCCCGCAGCGAGGGCTGGGTGGTCAACCACAAGAAGGTCCAGCGCCTGTGGCGCGAAGAGGGCCTCCGAGTCATCGTCCGGAAGCGACGCAAGCGGGTCGGGTCCTCCACCGTCCCGCCAGTACCGACCGCGACGGCGGCGAACATGGTGTGGGCGGTCGACCTCCAATACGACTCCACCACCGACGGCCGCCCGATCAAGATCCTCTCCGTGGTCGATGAGCACACCCGCGAGTGCCTGGGTGGGCTGGTCGAACGGTCCATCACCGCCGAGGTGCTGGCCGCCGAGCTCAACCAGATCGCGTTCGCCCGCGGCGGCGGCCCCGCCGTGCTGCGGTTGGACAACGGTCCGGAGATGATCGCCGCCGCGCTCGCCGAATGGGCCGGCACCCGGACCGGGATGATCTTCATCCCGCCCGGCGAACCCTGGAAGAACCCCTTCATCGAGTCCTTCAACGGCCGGCTCCGCGACGAATGTCTCAACCTGCACTTGTTCTGGTCCCTGGCCCACGCCAAGGTCACCATCGGCGACTGGAAGGAGGAGTACAACCACGACCGGCCGCACTCATCGCTGGGCTACCGAACCCCACGGGCCTACGCTGCGATCTGTACCCACTAATCGGCTCTCACGCGTCTGGTGTCGTATGCCCACATCGCGATCTCGACGCGGTTGCGGGCGCCGAGCTTGGTCATCAACGATGCGACGTGGGTCTTGACCGTGCTCAGGCCGACGAAGAGCTCGGTGGCGATCTCGGCGTTGGTCCGGCCCCGTGCCACCAGCGCGAGCACCTCCTCCTCGCGCTCGGTGAGCGGGTCGATGGGCTGGACCGGTACCACCGGCGCCTGGTCGGCGAAGGTCGCCAGCAGCCGGCGGGTGACGTTGGGGGCGATCAGCGCGTCCCCGTTGGCCGCCGCGTGGATGGCCTGCACGAGGAGCTCCGGCCCGGCGTCTTTGAGCAGGAAGCCGCGGGCGCCGGCGCGTAGGGCGCCGAGGACGTACTCATCGAGGTCGAAGGTGGTGATCACGACGACCGCCATCGGGTCCGTCACGTCTGGCCCGGCCAGGCGCCGCGTCACCTCGACGCCGTCGAGCCCGGGCATCCGGATGTCGACGAGGAGGACATCGGGACGCAGCCGGGTCGCCAGGTCGAGCGCTGCGAGCCCGTCTGCTGCCTCCCCCACGACCTCGAGGTCGGGTTGCGCGCCGAGGATCATCACCAGCCCGGTCCGGACCAAGTCCTGGTCGTCGGCTACGACAACACGGATGCTCATGCCAGCGCCTCCACCGGCAGCACGGCCTCGACCACCCAGCCACCCTCGGGCCCCGGCCCCGCGGAGAGCGATCCGCCGAGGAGCTGGGCGCGTTCGGCCATGCCCAGCAGGCCGAACCCAGGCTCCGGGGCTGGCCCCGGCTCGGTCTGTCCATCGTCGCTGACACGCAGCCTGACGGCGTCGCCCTCCCGGCGTACGTCGATCCCGACGCGGGTCGCGCTCCGGGCGTGCCGTATGGCGTTGGTCAGCGACTCCTGCGCGAGCCGGTAGAGCGCGGCGTCCACGGGTCGTGCCAGCCGGGTTAACGAACCGTCCAGCGAGACCTCGACGGTGGGCGTCGCGTCGGCGCGCGCCAGAGCAGGCAGGTCCGCGACACCCAGCTGCGGTGAGTAGGCGACGGCTTCCTCCTCACGCAGCACCCGCACCATGGATCTCATCTCCGCCAGGGTTCGCGACGCTTCAGACTCGATCGCGGCCAGGACCTCGGCAGCCTTCTCAGGCTGGATGCCGGCGACCACGCCACCGGCCTGCGCCTGCACCGCGATGGCCGAGACGTGGTGGGCCACGGTGTCGTGCAGCTCGCGCGCCAGCGCCACCCGCTCCTGATTGCGGATCTCGCGCTGTTGGCGATGCCAGAGGTCCGCGCGGTAGCGGAACACCGCCGCGAGGGCGACGAACAACAGCAAGAGGACGCTCCCGCCGAAAACGTCGGCCCAGCCCGCGGAGGAGGCGTACATCCCCAGCGCGACGACGACTGTCACGAACGCCGTCCCCAAGACCATCTCCCGTCCCGAGCCCCACCGCACCAGGGAGTAGAGCAGGATCAGGACGGCCATCATGGAGTAGAGGCCGAGGTCCCCGGCGTGCGCAGTCAGCTGGAGGACCGAGAGCAGCCCGGCGACGCCCCACCCGACCAGGGCGGCCATCAGGGGGCGGCCCCGCCGCCAGAGCAGGGCAGGCATCAGCGCCAGGGCGAGCACCGTCACAAGGGGTCGCCAGGCCAAGCCCGGCCGAACGATGCCCTCGACCAAGGCGGCGGCCGCGAACACGCCCACCAGCAGCCAGTCGAGACGACCGATGGGTGGGGCGTCAGCAGGCCGCGGCTCATGCCAGATGGAGCGCCGGACAGTGACCACGGCTCCAGCCTAGGGATCGGCGCGCCTCGGCGTACCCGCCGAAAGAACGAGAGAGAGACCATGCCATCGGCCAGGCGAACTCCAGCCTCCGGGCCGATGTGCCCGCCGCCGGGCTCAGCGATCGTGGACCTACCGATCCTGACCACAACAACGGAGCCCATGATGAGAACACGTCAACCCACCACCACCACACTGGAAGACCAGCGGATCCCGGTGAGAGCCAAGCTCGCCGCAGCGTGGACAAGCTTCATGTTCCTGTACGCCTACGTGGACATTCTCAACTTCTTCACGCCCGGTGTCATCGAAGACATCCTCGACGGCAGGGTCTTCGAGTTCGACCTCTCCCAGACCTTTTCGACCACGGCGCTGACCCTCATTGCCATCCCGATCCTCATGGTCGTGCTGTCGATGACGCTGCCCGCCCGGGTGAACCGCATCGCGAACCTCATCGTGGCTTCGCTCTACGTCCCCGTCACGGCATTCAACGCGGTGGGCGAGTCCTGGCTGTACTTCTACGGCCTCGGCATCGTACTGGAAGTGATCCTTCTCGCCCTCATCCTGAGGTACGCCTGGACCTGGCCCCGCACCGCACCTTCGGCGACCATGGCGACCAGCCCGGACCGTGAAACCGTTCGCGCCCAGCAGCAAGCGTGAACCCAAGAGCAGTCCCCGTCCTGTTCGGAGCCATCTGCCTCGGTGCCGCGGTGTGGGCCTCCGGGCGGTGGGACACCAACTACCACTCGGACGTCGCGTAGGGGCCTTCCAA
>DASQXS010000219.1:0-20298 GCA_035639615.1 Gaiellales bacterium
CGAGCCGGTGCGGTGGGTCGAGCTCGACGAACTCGCCGGCGGCGATGTGTCCGCCGATCACGTCGACCCGATACTGCCCGCCGGGCCGCGGATCGAGCCAGGCCCGGCTTCCGAACCACAGCGTCAGCTTTTCGGGGTCGACGAGGAACTCCCAGACGGTCTCCGGGGCCGCATCGATTGCAAGCTCTCGCTCGACCGAGGTCTCAGTGGTTGTTTCCACGCTTCTTCTCCTCCTCCCTTTCTGCCTCGCGCTTGAGTGCGCTGAGGCGCTCGTCCCAGAACTCCTCCAGGAACTCCTTTAGCTCGACGAGCCCTTCCGGGCGGGCCCGGTAGAGCCGTCTCGTCCCGTTGCGTCGCTCGCTCACGAGCCCCGCCTCCTTGAGGACGCTCAGATGCTGTGAGACCGCCGGCCGCGTAACGTCGAAGTGGGCTGCGATCTCGCCGGCCGAAAGCTCGCCGTCGCGGACAAGCGTCAGGATCCGGCGGCGCCGCGGAGCGGCAATCGCTTTCAGGGCTGCTTCCATCAGCGGCTAGTTAAGCAGAAGCTAACGTAAGATGCAACTTAAATTATGCGGGCCGCAGCGAGTGCGTATGTTCCCCGAGTGAAGGAGGGCCAGGCTCGCTTCCACGTCAACGGCGATGTCGCGGAGACGTGGTACGGGATCGAAGGCGAGCTGCGTCCGGATGACCCCGATTCGCCCGCGCCGCTCGTCGCGCTCCATGGAGGTCCCGGCGCGGCGCACGACTACCTCCTGCCGCTGACCGACCTCGCCGACGGCCGCGCGGTCGTCTTCTACGATCAGATCGGCAACGGACGCTCGACGCACTACCCGGACCGGGGCGCCGACTTTTGGACAGTCCAGCTCTTCGTTCGCGAGCTCCACAACCTCGTCGACGCACTCGGAATCGCCGGACGCCACCATGTCCTCGGCTCCTCCTGGGGCGGCTTCCTCGCCCAGGAGTACGCGTTCACGCATCCCGGCGGGCTGCGGTCGATCGTGCTGTCCGACACCGCGGCCTCGTTCCCGGACTTTCATGCCGAGGCAAACCGGCTTCGCAGCGAGCTTCCGCCCGAGGTCGAGGCGACGCTGAAGCGTCACGAGGAGGCCGGGACGACCGACGACCCGGAGTACGAGGAGGCGTGCATGGTCTTCTATCGGCGCCACCTCTGCCGGCTTGACGAGTGGCCCGAGGAACTCGTCGCCGCGTTTCAGTGGATCGCCGAAGATCCGACCGTCTACCACACGATGAACGGGCCGAGCGAGTTCCACGTGATCGGCTCGATCAAGGACTGGCAGTCGAAGGGCCGGCTCGGCTCGATCGGCGTGCCGACGCTGCTCGTCTCGGGCCGCCACGACGAGGCAACGCCGGCGCTTCAGGAGACGCTGAAGGCGGGGATCCCGGGCGCGGAGTGGGTCGTCTTCGAGGAGTCGTCGCACACGCCGCACCTCGAGGAGCGGGAGCGATATATGCGGGTCGTCGGCGACTGGCTCGCCCGGCACGATTGATCGTGGCGCCGGCGGCTCAGAGCTCCGGATGCCCCGGGACGCCGATCCTCGGCTGCACCGCCTGCACCGACATGAAGATCGTGCCCTTGACGGAGCAGGCGCGGATGCTGAACGGCACCGACGTGGAGGCGAAGTCGTTGGGCGGGTAGACCCGGAGCTCGCCGGCGGTCACCGGCGTGCATCTCGCGGGCGGGAAGTTCCCGACGTCGACGATCCGGAGCACCGCATGCGCCGTCGCCCCCGGGGCGAGCGTGACCGGCCGGACGGGGACGGCGCCATCGCGTGCCGCCGGGCTTCCGACCTGATGGTCGCCGGCCTGTGCCGAGACGCCGGGGTAGCCGACGAGTTGGCACCGTTGGGGCGAGACGTTCGTGAGCTCGAGGGGGTAGTACGTGCTTCCGGCGGCGGCGCCGCCCTCGCCCAGGCCGAGCCACACGGTGAGCGCGGACGTCGCACATCGAGGCGGGCTGGTGGATCCGCTCGCGGCCGCTGCGGAGGCGGCCCTCGCGGCCTCAGATGACGACGCGTGATGCCGATGGCCGGCGGCGGCGGTCTGGCCGCCGGCGCACGCGGCCAGGGGAACCGCGAGGCAGGCGGCGGCCAAGGCGCTCCGGCCGAGGAGCCGCGCGATGGTGACGGCGAACATGCACTGATGGTACGAGGCCCGCGTCTCGGCTCCGTGGCGGGCGCGTAACGGTCCCGAGACCGCGGGATCGGGGCCCGCCCGCACTCCGCGGGCTCGAGGTGGCGGACGCGCTCTCAGTTATCGAGTGGATAACAGCCACGCAGCCGAAGCCGGCGCACTCGTAGACTTGCCGGCGATGGCCAACGTGGCGCTGGAGCGCGAGCGCAAGCTCGACGTCCCCGAGGGCTTCCTCCTCCGGGAGCTTCCGGGCGAGCGTCTTCGCACCGTGACCCTGGTGTCCGCGTACTTCGACACCCCCGACCGCCGGCTCGCCGCGGCCGGGATCACGCTGCGGCGCCGGACGCAGGCGCGGCGGGCGCGCTGGCAGCTCAAGCTGCCTGACGAGGAGGGTCGGCTCGAGGTCGAGTTCGCGGGCCGCGACGAGGCCCCGCCGGCCGAGGTGCTCGACCTGCTCCTCGCCCACCTGCGCGGGGCGGAGCTCGAGCCCGTGGCGACGCTCCGGACCCGGCGCCAGGGCCGGCGGCTCTACCGCGGCGAGGTGCCGGTGGCCGACGTCTTCCACGACCTCGTCACCGTGGAGGGCGAGGCCGACGGCCGCCTCGAGGAGGTCGAGATCGAGCTCCTCGCCGACGGGCGCCCAAACGACATGCGCCGGATCGGAAAGATCCTCGCGCGCGCCGGCGCCTCACCCGGCGACGAGCGGCCCAAGGTGTTCCGGGTCCTCGGCATCGAGGCCGCGCCGGCGATCGCGGCGGACGGGCCGGCCCCGGTACGGCTCGGGGCCATGTGCTCGGCCCAGGTGCGGGCGATGCTCGCGCACGACCCCGGGGTGCGGCTCGGCATCGACCCGGAGGCGCTGCACCAGTTCCGGGTCGCCACCCGCAGGCTGCGCGCGCTTCTGCGGGCAGCGCGGCCGGCCCTCGACAGGGCGTGGGCCGACGGGCTTCGGTCGGAGCTGGGCTGGCTGGCGGGCGAGACGAGCGCCAGCCGCGACCTTGACGTGTTGCTCGACCACCTGCGCCCGCGTGCCGAGGCGCTCGGCGGGTCGGACTCGGAGGCGGCGGCCGAGCTCGTCGACGGGCTCGCGCAGGAGCAGGCCGCGTCCCGCGAGCGTGTGCTCGACGCGCTCCGCAGCGGCCGCTACCTGGCGCTTTTGGATCGCCTCTGCGCGGAGGTCGGGTCGCCGAGGCTGGTCGAGGGGGGCGCGCTCGATCTGGACGAGCTCGCCGCGGCCGAATACCGCAGGCTGCGGAAGGCGATGCGCCGGATCGGCGACGATGAGTCGGACGAGGCGGTGCACCGGCTCCGGATCAAGGGCAAGCGGGCGCGCTACGCCGCCGAGCTGGCGGCGCGCCCCGGCGACCGCCGCGGGCAGAAGTTCATCGGGGCGATGAAGGGCTTCCAGGACGTGCTCGGGGAGCACCAGGACGCCGTCGTCGCCGCCGACCGGCTCCGGGCGCTCGCGGCCGCCGCCCCGGCGCCGGTCGTGATGGCCGCGGGGCGGCTGATCGAGGGCGAGGCCGAGCGCCGCGCCGACGCTCGCCGCGCGCTCCCGAAGGCGTGGAAGGCCGTCGCGCGGGGGGCCGGCCGCTGGCCGGCGCTCGGCTAAGCGGCCTGCGCGACCCGGGCCACGGCCAGCGCCGCACCCTCCCGGAGCCCACCGCGAGACACGGTGAAGGGCGCGCCCAGCCGGCGCCCGACCTCCGCCAGGATGATCGCCCCGCCCAGGAGCGTCCGCGCCCGGGCCCGCTCGAGGTCGTAGGCGGCGGCGACACGGCCCGGCGAGCGCGAGGTGAGCTCGGCGATCGCGTGCTCGAGCCGGTCGGCGTCGAGCGTTTTTCCGCACACGCGGCGGAGCGCCCTCGCCGTCCCCCCGGTTGCGAGCGCGCGAGCCGGCGGCGGCGGATCGAGCGTATCGAGGCGCTCGGCGACGAACTCCCGCGCCGCCGCCACGCTGGCTGCGTCCGGCTTGCGGAGCAGGAAACGGCTCGTGAGCCGCATGGAGCCAAGGTCGAACGAACGCACGTAGGTGGGCCGACGATCCGCGTCGCCGATGACGACCTCGGACGAGCCGCCGCCGACGTCGCATACTGCCAGCGGGCCGAACGGCCCGTCGTCGAGCGTGGCGACGGCGCCGTCGTAGGCGTACCGCCCCTCCTCCTCGCATGAGATGACGCGCACCTGGGCGTGGGTTGCAGCCAGGAGGCGCGCCACCAGCTCGTCGCCGTTCTTGCCCTGCCGGCCGGGCGCGGTCACGATCACGTCCAGGACGTCGATCCCGGCCGAGCGCGCCGCAGTCGCGTAGCTCTCGGCCAGCGCGGCCGTCTCGACCAGCTTCGCCTCGGGCAGGGCGCCGGTCTGTTCGATCGCCTCGCCCAGGCCGAGGAAGGCGCGCCGCTCGCGGATGCGCTCGAGGCGGCCGCCCTCGATCCCGGCGACGAGGAGCCGGGCTGTGTTCGATCCGATGTCGATGATGCCGATGCGCATGGGCCGGAGTCTGACGATGGCCTCGGTCGGATCAGGGTGACCTTGCCCCTAAAGTACTGCACGGATCGCGTGGCGCCCATACCGTGTTCACCACCTTTTATCCGGATGGTGGGCGCTACCCTTGGCCCGTGCCACCGCGCACGCTGCCGCCGCTCGTGTTCATCGCCGGCGCGACCACCATGTCGACCGAGATGTGCGCGTCGCGCCTTCTGGCACCGTTCTTCGGCGCCTCGATCGTGATCTGGGCCAACATCATCGGGCTCATCCTCCTGTACCTGTCGGTGGGGTACTTCCTCGGGGGCCGGCTGGCCGACCGGCGGCCGACGATGCGCTTCCTCTCGTGGCTCATGCTGGCGGCCGCCGCGTGCGTGGCCGTTCTGCCGTTCGTCGCCCAGCCGTTCCTGCGCGCCGCAGTCGGTGCATTCGCCGACGCATCGGTGGGCGCGTTTCTGGGGTCGTTCTTCGCGGTGATGCTGCTCTTCTCGGCGCCGGTCACGCTTCTCGGCATGGCGTCGCCGTTCGCCGTCCGCCTCGGGGTGGCCCGGATCGAGGAGGCGGGCCGGGTCGCGGGCCGGATGTACGCCCTGTCGACCGCCGGCTCCATCCTCGGCACGTTCCTGCCGGTCGCGGTGCTGATCCCGGCGATCGGCACCCGCCGCACGATGTTGGGCACGGCCTGCATCCTCGCACTCGTGGCGGCGCCGGCCCTCGGCCGTCGCTACCTGCTCGTGCCCGCGGCGATCGGCGCAGTGGCCCTGGTCCCGCCGGGGCTCGTGAAGCCGGGTGCGAACGTGCTCTACGAGGGCGAGTCCGCCTATCAGTTCGTCCAGGTGCAGTCGCTCCCGGGCGGGGGCCGCGTGCTTCACCTCAACGAGGGTTGGGCCGACCACTCCGTCTACTACCCCAACACCGTCCTCACGGGCGGCTACTGGGACCAGTTCCTACTGGCGCCGCTCATGCACGGCCCAGGGTTTCGCAGCCTCAGCATGATCGGCTATGCCGGCGGCACGGTCGGGCGAGCGTACGGCGTCTTCTGGCCGGCGGTGAACGTGCTCGGGATCGAGCTCGACCCGCTCGTGACCTCCGTCGGGCGCCGGTACTTCGGCCTCGCCCAGAACCCGCGCGTGCGCGTGGCGACGGCGGACGGGCGCGTGTACCTGGAGACCCACGCGACACGGTACGACGCCGTCTTCCTCGACGCGTTCCGCCAGCCGTACATCCCCTTCTACCTGACCACCCAGGAATTCTGGTCGCTGGCGCACGACCGGCTTCGGCCGGGCGGGATGGTGATTGCGAACGTCGGCCGCATCCCCGGCGACGATGGGCTTCCGGACGCAATCGCGGGCACCATGGCGACCCGGTTCGCCTCGGTGTACCAGTGGCAGGTGGGCGGGTTCAACGAGATCGTGGCCGGCTTCACGAGGCTCACGACGGCGGCGCAGCTCAGAGCGCGCCTCGCGTCGGCGCCCCCTGCCCTTCGCCCTGCGGCGGCGCTGGCAGACCGGCTGCGCGCCGTGCCGCCGTCCTCGGATCCCCTGACCGACGACCGCGCGCCGGTCGAGTGGATGACCGACCAGATGATCGTGCGCTACGCCGCGAAGCAGTAGCGGCGGCGTTGGCCATTTATTCACCATCTGGTCTCCACATTGCTAATATATCTGGTTGACCGCGCATTTGCCCGTGGTATGATTTGAATATGCATAATCACCTTCCACTCTATACGGCGACTCGCTTCGAGCGCCGCCCCGTTCGCGAGACCGAGCGGGAGTACTTCATGCGCCTCGCGCGCGAGCGCCGGGCCGCGCGGCGCGCCGGCCGTGGCCGCCGCCTCATCGGCCGGCTCATTCGCCGGCCCCACGGGCGTCCGGCGGCCTGACGGCCGCCGCGCCCGGCGCTACATCCGCTCGAAGCTGCGGAACCTCTCCCAGTCGGTGACCGCGGCCTCGAACGCGCGCCGTTCGGTCCGGGCGTAGTGCAGGTAGTGGTCGACGACCTGGTCGCCGAACGCCTCCCGGGCCAGCGTCGAGCCCTCGAGCAGCGCGATCGCCTCGCCGAGGCTCGACGGCACTCGCGGCCGGCCGGCGGCGTCGTAGGCGTTCCCGGGATAGGCGTCCTCGAGCTCGAGCCCGGCATCGATGCCATGCAGCCCGGCCGCGATGATCGCGGCGAAGGCGATGTAGGGGTTGGCGTCGGCACCGGCGAGCCGGCTCTCCATCCGCAGGCTCGGCCCGTGGCCGACCGCGCGGAATGCGCACGTGCGGTTGTCCACGCCCCAGACCAGGGTCGTCGGCGCGAACGACCCCCAGGCGTAGCGCTTGTAGGAGTTGACGTTGGGCGCGAAGAGCAGCGTCAGCTCGCGGGTGGCCGCCAGTTGGCCGGCCAGGAACCGGCGGAATAGCTCCGTCGGGTGGCCGTCTCCGTCGGCGAAGCCGGGCCGGCCGTCCTCCCACAGGCTGCAGTGAATGTGGCACGAGTTTCCCTCGCGCTCGTCGTACTTGGCCATGAACGAGAGCGCGTAGCCGTTCCGATGGGCGATCTCCTTGGCGCCGTTCTTGTAGATCGCGTGGTTGTCGGCCATCGTCAGGGCGTCGGCGAAGCGAAAGTTCACCTCGTGCTGGCCGAAGTTGCACTCGCCCTTCGAGTTCTCGACGCGGATGCCCGCCCCGGCCATGCCGAGCCGGATCGGCCGGATCACGTCCTCGACCATCGTGGTTCCGAGGATCGAGTAGTCGACGTTGTAGGGGTTTGCCGGTGTGAGGTCGTGGTAGCGCTTGGCGCGGGCCGAGTCGTACGTCTCCCTGAAGAGGAAGAACTCGAGCTCCGACCCGACGGAGGCTGTATAGCCGCGCTCGGCCAGCCTGTCGAGCTGCCGCCGCAGGACCTGGCGCGGCGACGGCGCGACCGGCGCTCCGTCCTGCCACTCGAGGTCGCAGACCACGAGCGCCGTCCGCTCGAGCCACGGGATGCGCCGCAGCGTCGCCATGTCGGGCCGGAACACGAAGTCGCCGTAGCCCGTCTCCCACGACGCCATCTCAAACCCCTGGACCGGCTGCATGTCGACGTCGACCGTCAGCAGGTAGTAGCAGCCCTCGGCGCCGTGGCCGGCGACCTCGTCGCAGAAGAACGGCGCGTGCAGGCGCTTGCCCATGAGCCGCCCCTGCATGTCGGTCATGACGAGCAGCACGGTATCGATGTCGCCGCGCTCGACGTCCGCGCGCAGCTCGTCAAGGGTCAGCGGCACGCGCCATTCATATACTGCGACCGGTATGGACCGCAAGCGGCCCGTGATCGGCATTAGCGCGTACGACGTGACGGTCGACTTCGGGCAGTGGAAGGGCATGCGGTGCGTGCTCGCGCCCGAGGGATACGTGCGCTCGGTCTCTCGCGCCGGCGGCATGCCGGTGGTGATCCCACCGGTCGACGGCGCCGACGCGCTCCTCGACGACCTCGACGCTCTGGTCTTCACGGGCGGCTCGGACATCAACCCGGCGGTGTACGGCCAGGAGGCGCACCCCGAGAGCGCCGGGTTCTACGACCACCGTGACCGGGCCGAGCTCCTGCTCATGCGCGGGGCGCTGGGACGGGGGATGCCGGTCCTCGGCATCTGCCGCGGCATGCAGGTGATGAACGTGGCCCGCGGCGGCGACCTCATCCAGCATCTCGACGGCGACACGCACAAGGGCCCGCCCGGCACCTACACCTTCCACCAGGTGGCGCCCGTGGCGGGATCGCGGCTCGAGGCCGTCCTCGGGGCCGAGGTGCGCACCCACTCGTGCCATCATCAGGCGCCGGGCCGGATCGGCACCGGCCTCGTCGTCGCCGCGACGGCCGAGGACGGCACGGTGGAGGCCGTCGAGGATCCCGCGGCTCGGTTCACGGTCGGGGTGCTGTGGCATCCGGAGGAGGACGCGGTCGGCGGCGGGCCGCTCTTCCGCGAGCTGGTCGATCAGGCGACGACGTATCGGAGGGCGGCGGCGTGAGCGTTCAGGCGGCGGAGGGTCTCGTCATCGGCGGGCGGCGGATGCAGGCCGCCGAGGGGCGCACGTTCGAGGTGGTGAACCCCGCGACGGCGGCCCCGATCGCGGCCGTGGCCGAGGGCGGCGTCGAGGACGTGAACCGCGCCGTCGCCGCGGCTCTGCGCGCCTACGAGGGCTGGTCGGCGCTCTCGCCGGTGACGCGCGGGCGGCGGATGCTCGCGTTCGCGGCCCTCGTCGAGGACCACGCCGAGGAGCTGGCGCTGATCGAGTGCCGGAACGTCGGGATGCCGATCTCGGACGCCCGCGGACAGCTGGGGATGATCGTCGACGTCCTGCGCTACTACGCGGGCGCCGTGGACAAGTTCTTCGGCCACACGGTGCCCGTCGAGCGTGACGGGATCGCGCTCACGTTCCGGGAGCCGATCGGCGTCGTCGGCCTGATCACCCCCTGGAACTTCCCGCTCAACATCGCCAACTGGAAGATGGCACCGGCGCTCGCCGCCGGGAACACGATCATCCTGAAGCCGGCGTCGCTGACGCCGCTCTCGGTGCTGCGCTACGCGGAGCTGGCGCTCGAGGCGGGCATCCCCGAGGGCGCCCTGAACGTCGTCCCCGGGCCCGGCGGGACGGTGGGGAACGCGCTCGTCGAGCATCCGGACGTCGCCAAGATCGGCTTCACCGGATCGACGGCGGTCGGCGCCGAGATCGCCCGCGGCGCGGCCGGCTCCATCAAGCGGGTCACGCTGGAGCTGGGCGGGAAGTCGGCGTGCGTCGTCTTCGCCGACGCCGATCTCGAGAAGGTGGGCCGGCTGGCGCCCTACGCCGTCTTCGAGAACTGCGGCCAGGACTGCTGCGCCCGCTCCCGGCTCATCGTCGAGGAGTCGGTGAAGGACGAGGTCGTCGAGCGCTACGCCGCGACCGCGGCCGGCCTGCGCGTCGGCATGCCGGAGGAGCCGGCCACCGAGATCGGGCCGCTCGTCTCCGCCGGCCAGCGCGAGACCGTCGAGGGCTACGTGCGCACGGGCGTCGACGAGGGCGCCCGGATCGTCGTCGGCGGCGAGCGTCCCGGCGGGGAGCTCGACCACGGCTTCTTCTACCGGCCGACGGTGCTCGACGGGGTCGCGAACGACATGACGGTCGCCCGGGAGGAGATCTTCGGGCCGGTCGTGAGCGTCATCTCCTTCCGCGACGAGGCGGACGCCGTGCGGATCGCAAACGACACGCCCTACGGGCTCTCCGGCTCGCTCTGGACGCGCGACGGCGCCCGCCAGCTGCGCGTGGCCAGGGCGCTTCGCACCGGCGTCCTCGGCGTCAACTCCAACTCGAGCGTCTTCCCGCAGACGCCGTTCGGGGGCTACAAGCAGTCCGGGATCGGCAAGGAGCTGGGCATGGAGGCGCTCGAGCACTCGACCGAGCTGAAGAGCGTCTTCATCTCGACCGAGTGAGTGGCGGCGAGCTCTTTGCGGCGCGGCTCGCCGGAGGGCTCATCGAAGGGGATGGGTCCGGCATCGTCCTGGCCGAGCGGCGCGACCCGGGCGGGCGCGAACCGCCGCAGTACATCGCCCCGCTCCACGTCCACCACGACGACGACGAGGCGTGGTACGTGCTGGAGGCTCGCTCGTGGTGCGGTGCGGCGACCGCGACGTCGAGGTGCCGGCCGGCGGCGCCGTGATCGTGCCCCGCGGCACGCCCCACACCTACTGGAACCCGCGCCCGGAGCCGACCCGCTACCTGCTCGTGATAAAGCCGCGCCTGAGCGCCCTCATCGCCGCGCTCCACTCGCTCGAGGAGCGGACGCCCGAGGCGGTCGCGGCGGTGTTCCGCGAGCACCGAAGCGAGTACCTCGGCTGGCCCTGACGCAATTCCGAGGTCAGGCACGGAATTGCGGTGTCAGGGCTCGGTGCCGCCACGCGCCGATCGGGCTGCCGTCGGCCGCGTATGGGTGTTTGAAGTCGAAGGCGAGCGGCCCGGGCCCGTCGCGGCGGAGCATGCCGAGGCGGGCGACGGCGTCGGCCACGGCCGGCATCTCGCCGGCCGGGATCCACCAGATCGCGAGGTGGCTCTCGGCGGGACGTTCGAACCATAGGCGCCGCCGGCGCATGACGCTCACATGGGGGCTCCCGTACACGAAGTCCCACAGCGCGTCGAGCGAGCGCCACACGGACAGGTTCACGATCACGAGCGGGTCGTCGTCGATGTGCACCGCCGTCGCGTCGCCGTCCTCGGTCTGGAGCCGCCAAACGAACCCGGGAGCGGCGTCGGCAAGCGTGTTCACGGGCTCGAGCGCCGCCATGAACTCTGCAAGCCGCGGCGAGTCGAGCGGCGCAAGGGCGCGGGCGACGTTGACCTGTGCGACGTGCATCCGGGCAGACACGTACCGAGGTTACCGGCTCGCGGCGGCCGGTCCGCGATACTGCCGCTCGTGGCCGAGCGATTCGAGGCAACTCTCGAGGAGCCGCACCGGGTGGAGGTGCCGTTCGACGTGCGTGCCGTGTTCGGCCGGGCGCGGGCGCCCGTCCGGGGCACCATCAACGGCCACCCGTTCCGGACGACGGTGGCGGTCTACAGCGGCCGGTACTACCTGGGCTTTCGGCGCGAGATCCGCGAGGCGGCCGGCATCGCCGCCCGCCGGGCGGTGACGATCGAGCTCGAGCTCGACGACAAGCCGCGGGAAGTCGACGTCCCGTCCGACCTGGCAGCCGTGCTCGACGAGGACGCGGCGGCGAAGGCGGCGTTCGATCGGCTGTCGTTCACGCACCGGCGGGAGTACGCCGAGTGGGTCGGCGGGGCCAAGCGCGAGGAGACGCGCCGGGCCCGCGCCGGGAAGGCCGCGACGATGCTCCGCGACGGGGTCACGCACCCGTAGTCGTGAAGGAGGCCGGCTTCGAGGATACCGGCGCCGGGCTCGCCCCCGCCGGCGAGGGCTGGTTCGTCGTCAACGTCCGCGACACGGCCTGGCTCAGGAGCGACCACTTCGGCGGCGCCGCAATCTTCGAGAGCGACGCCGCCGCCGACTGGGACATCGGGTACACGATCGGCGTGATCCCGCCCGGCCGCCCCAGCGGGATGTACCACTCCGAGGGTGACCAGGAGGACTTCCTCGTCCTCCGCGGCGAGTGCCTGCTCCTGATCGACGGAGTGGAGCGGCGGCTGCGCGCGTGGGACTTCGTCCACTGCCCGCCCGGCACCGAGCACATCTTCGTCGGCGCCGGCGACGAGCCCTGCATCATCTTCATGACCGGCGCCCGCCGCGACCGCGGCATCCGCTATCCCCGCTCCGAGCTCGCGCTCCGCCACGGCGCCGGCGTCGAAGCCGAGACCACCTCGCCCAATGAGGCGTACGCCCGCTTCCCGCGCTGGGGGCCGGGACGGCCCGAGAGCTGGGCCTCGCTCCCCTGGGCCGGCGAACGCTAGAGCTACCTCGCGGTGTCGGCCGCGCGGATGGCGTCGATCAACTCGTCGAGGCCGACGCCCTTCTTGAGGCAGCTGGCTGCGCCCGCGCTGAGTGCCGCCTCGATCATCTGCGGCTCGTCGTAGGCTGAGAGGACGACGACGGGCATCGCCCACTCGGCGGCGGCGATCTGCTCGGTCGCCTCGATGCCGTCGACGTTGGGCATGCGCATGTCCATGACGACGACGTCCGGGTGTGCGCGCTCGGCGGTGGCGACCGCCTCGGCACCGTCCGACGCCTCGCCCACGACGGTCATGCCCGCCTCCTCGAGCGCGTCTCGCAGCACGCCCCGGAGCAGAGCGTTGTCCTCTGCGATGAGGATCTTGATGTCGTTCTGGCCCAAGAGTTCAGTCAAACCCTACAGGTAGAGGTGGTCGGTATGTGCGGCCGCGTCCATGGCCGCCTGGCGCGGCTCGGCACCCTGCGCGCGCCGGGTGACATAGGCCGCGGTCCAGGTGTCGCCGGCCCCGGTCGGATCGGGGTAGATGCCGGCGCCGGTTGGTGGGATCCGCCACTCACCGTCGGGGCCGATTCCGAGCGCCCCCTCGGCTCCGAGCGTCACCGCGACCTCGGGCACGCCGAGGCGGCGAAGCGCCTCCGGATCGAGGCTCCCAGCGGCGGCTTCGCCCTCCGCGCGGTTCAGCTTGAGGATCGCGACGCCGCGCACGGCGGCGGGGTCGAAGGGCCGCAGGCGCACCGGGCCCGGCTCGGTTCCGCGGCAGAGGCCCTGCCCGTCCAGACAGAGGTCGTGACCCGCGGCCGCGAGCGCCGCGATCGTCTCGGGCGGGAAGTCGCCGGCCGTCTGACCGCCCAGGAGGAGCCAGCGGCAGCCGTCGAGGGCGGCCAGCACCTCGGCGGCTGTGAAGGGCTCGGCGACGGACTCGACCCACTGCTCGACGCCGCCGGGGTGGTGGACGAGGCGGCTTCCGAACCCGCCCCGCGTGACGACCGTGCAATCGACGCCGAGCGCGTCGAGCGAGCGGCGCGCATACAGCGGGGTCCCGCCCGGACGCTTCACCGTGCCCGTCTCGGTGGTCACCGTGTCCGAGGCCGTGTGACCGACCACGCCGATCCTCACCGCTCGTCCGGCACGTGCAGGGACACCACCGTCCGAGCGCCCGGCGCCGATTCGAGCGTGAGCACGGCGCCGAGCCTGGCGGCCCGCTCACGCATCATGCGGATGCCGATCCCCTCCTGGGCGCCGCGCCCGTTTCCCGCTCCGAGCCCGTCGCCGCGGTCCTCCACCTGGAGATGGATGTCACCGGGCGTGCGGTCGAGGCTGATGGTGACCGGGGGGCGGCCGTGGCGAGCGGCGTTCACCGCCGCCTCGCGGGCGATCTGGAAGATGGCGGTGTCGCGCTCCGTCTCGGCGCTCCAGTCCGCGTCGGGCTTGCGGAACGCCGTGGCGACCCCGTACTCCTCGTGGACGGTCTCGGCCAGCGACCCGAGCGCCTGCACGAGCCCCTGCTGCTGCATCACCACCGGGTGCAGGCGCGCCACCGTCCGCCGCAGGTCGTCCGCGGCGTCCGAGGCCAGCCGCTCCAGCCGGTCGAGCACCTCGCCAGCCCGGTGGTCGTCGCCGCGCGCCACGGCGTCGCGGACGACGTCGCACATGAGCCGCACCGCAGTCATCGTCTGCTGGGGGCCGTCGTGGAGCGAGTGCGCGAGGGTGGCCCGCTCGGTGTCGATCGCCTTGAGCATGTGGTCGAAGAGCGCGCCCTGCTCGGCCGGCGGCTGCGGCTCGGTGCGCGGGCGCCGGCCGACAAGGAGCGCGGACGCCACGACGGCGACGGCCACCACCACCGCCTGCGCGGCCGCCGGCGCGCCGGCCAGCGCGACGACGAGCCCCGCGGCGCCGCCCAGAGCCGCGAGGCCCGTGATCTCGAGCCACCTGCGATCAGTCGATGAACTCATAGCGGAGCGCGAGTGCGACAGCCTGGGTGCGGGTGTCCGCCTCCAGCTTGGTCATCGCGTTGCGCACGTGCGTGCGCACCGTCTCCGGGCTGATGAAGAGCCGTTGGGCGATCTCCGGGTTCGAGAACCCATTCGCGAGCAGCGCGAGGATCTCGCGCTCCCGGGCGGAGAGCGCCGGCAGCCGCTCGGTGGCCTTGGGCGTCACGAGCTCCGAGGCGAGCGTCGGATCCACGTAGGCGCCGCCCTCCGCGACCCGCTTCACGGCGCGGACGATGTCGTCCGGCGGCGCCTCCTTGAGCACGTAGCCGCGCGCGCCGCAGTCGAGGCCCTCGGCCAGGAGCCCTCGTTCTCCGTGCGCCGTGTACAGGATGACGGCCATCTCGGGGTGCGCTGCGGTGATCTGCCGGGTCGCCTCGAAGCCGTCCATCCCCTCCATCCGCACGTCCATCACGATCACGTCGGGGCGCCGCTTCTCGGCCATCTCGACGGCGCCGTCGCCCGAGGAGCTCTCCCCGATCACGGAGATCTCGCGGTCGCGCGTCAGGATCATCTTGACGCCCTCGCGGACGGCGGCGTGATCGTCCACCACCAGGCATCGAACCTGGCTGCGGGCCCCTCCGTTCGAGCCGCTGGCCCCGGACGCCGCCATGTGCACCGGATCATTGCAGGTCCGGGACGGAATTGGAAACCCCGGATCCATAGAATGCGACGCATGTCAACCGCCCGTCGCACGGCGGTGGGATCGCTCGTCGCTGCGGTCGGGCTGGCGGTGCTCAAGCTGGTGGTCGGGTTCGCGAGCGGCAGTCTTGGAATCCTGGCCGAGGCGGTGCATTCGGGCATCGACGCGGCCGCCGCGCTCCTCACCGTCTACGCCGTCGGCGTCGCCGAACGCCCTGCCGACGTCGAGCATCCCTACGGGCACGGCAAGGCTCAGCACCTGGCAGCGCTTGGTGAGGCGGTGTTCCTGGCGGCGGCGGCAGCGTGGATCGCCGTCGAGGCGGCGATCCGGCTCGGCTCGGGTTCCTCCCCCGTGCAGGCGCGCTGGTATGCCTTCGCGGCGCTCGTGGTCGTCCTTGCGGTCGACGCCGGCCGGGCCGCCCTCTCCCTGCGCGGGGGCCGGCTGGAACGGAACGCGGCGCTCATCGCCAACGCGTGGCACTTCGCGTCGGACTTCGCGGGAACCCTGGCGGTGCTTGTCGGGCTCGGCCTCGTCGCGGTGGGCGTCCCGGCAGGCGACTCGGCCGCCGCGATCTTCGTCGCCGCGATCGTCCTGGTCGGCGCCGTGCGCCTCGCCAGGCAGAACGTGGACGCCCTCATGGACCGGACGCCGTCGGGCGTCGCCGGCAGGGTGGAGCGGGCCGTCCGCGCAGTCGCGGGCGTGACCGACGTGCGCTCCGTGCGCGTGCGCGAGGCAGGCGGCGAGAGCTTCGCCGACGTTGTGATCGGCGTCCCGCGGCTGGCAGGCGTGGAGCGCAGCCACGAAACGACCGACCAGGTGGAGCGGGCGGTGCGGGAGTCGCTCGGGCGGGCGCAGGTGTCGGTCCACGTTGAGCCCGCCGCGGGGTACGAGACGCTGAACGACCGCGTGGCCGCGGCGGCGCTGCGCGTCTCCGGCGTCGTCGAGGCCCACAACATCGCCGTCCTGGATGACGCCTCCGGGCGGGCCGTGACGCTGCACGTGCGCCTGCCCGAGAACGAGTCGCTCCGCTCCGCCGGCCGCGTCGTCGATCGGCTGAAGGACGAGATCCGGCGCGAGGTCGGGATCGCCCGCGTCTTCGCGCACGTCGAGCCATCCGCGCCCGGGGCGCGGCCGGCTCGCGACATCGGCGCCGAGCAGCCCGACCTGCACCGACTGGCGGCCGCGGCCGTGCGGTCGGTCGCCGGCGGCGTCGAGGACGTCGTCGTCTACCGGCAGGGATCCCGCCTGCTCGTCGTCACCTCGGTCCGGGCCGACCCGGCCATCTCGGTCGGCGAGGCGCACACGCTCGCAAGCCGGGTCGAGGACGCCGTCCGCGACGCGCTGGCCTCGGTGGACGACGTGATCGTCGAGGTGTGCTGACCTCGCGGCCGGAATCACGCGTAGGGGTGCCGGGGCCCCGTGGCAGGTGGGCGGGGCCCCGGCAGTCGCGCCTGCAGGCGGCGCGAGCTCTCGACGCTTACCCCGGCTTGGCGGCGAGCGTGACCGTGACCGTCATCGGCTTTCCGTCACGGAGGATGCCGAGGGTCACCTGGTCACCAGCCGATCTTGCGGCGATCGCGTTCCGCAGCGTCGAGAACGACGTGATCTTGCGGCCGTCGATGGAGACGATGATGTCCCCTCCCAGCGTCAGGGTCTGGCCGCCGATCGTGGCCGTGGTCGAGCCGCCCTGCAGGCCCGCCTTGGCGGCCGGCGAGCCCGGGACGACGCTCGAGATCAGGACGCCCGTGCTGGACGGCAGGTTGATCGCCTGCTGCAGCGGGCGGGTGATCTCGGTGCCCTCGATCCCCAGGTACGTGTGCTCGGCCTTGCCGTTGGCGATGATCTGCTTGCCGATGTCGGTGACGGTGTTGATCGGGATCGCGAAGCCGATGCCGATGTTGCCGGCGTTGGGGTCGCTGTTCCCGGTGAGGATTTGGCTCGTGATGCCGATCACGCGCCCGGAGCGGTCGATCAGCGGACCGCCCGAGTTGCCGTGATTGATGGCGGCGTCGGTCTGGATCGCGTTGGAGATCTGCTGCCCGGGCTCGAGCGATTCGATCTCGCGGTACTTCGCCGAAACGATCCCCGCGGTGATCGTGCGCTGCTCGTTCAGCGGGTTCCCGATTGCGACGACGGGGTCGCCGACGTGGACGGAGCTCACGCTGCCCAGCGGCAGCGGGTGGAGCACGCTGGCAGGGGCGTGCTCGACCTGGAGCACCGCCACGTCGGTCGGCTTGTCGGTGCCGAGCACCTTGGCCTCGTAGTTCGAACCGCCCTGGAATCCGACACGCACGGACGACGCGCCGAGGACGACGTGGGCATTGGTGTAGATGTGGCCTTCGGCGTCGGCCACGAAGCCCGAGCCGATGGCGACCGACGTCTCGCGCTGGCTCGGCCCGAACGGGTCGAGCGGATCCTGCACGTTTCGCACCGTCCGGGCAGTGACGACGACGACGCCGGGCGCGTCGCGGCGGTAGATCGCCGCGGGGCTGATCCCGTCGCTCGCCTGGCTGACGTTCTGGGCAGCGGGAAGGGGGGAGGCGGCGTGAATGACGGTGACGTTGTCGGACGTCGTCGCCGCGCCGATGCCGATGGCCGCGCCGCCGCCGGCCGCGGCGGCCGCGACGAGGAGCGCTCCCTGACGAAGTGAAGGCCTCATACGCACGCCCTTAGTGATAGGACGGCGGCATTAATCGCGAATTGATGCGATGAACGGCGTCACATGATCGTCAGCCCGGGCCTTGACGGCCCTCGACGAGGCGGATCAGGGCGACGCCGGCGGCCACCGCCGCGAGCGCCGCGGTGTGGACGAGCGTCACCCGGGTATCGCCGATGCCGTCGTCGCGCCAGGCGCTCGCCAGGTGGGCCAGAACGGCGATCACCGCCGCGGCGCCGAGGGCGTCGGCCCATGCGTGCCGCGCCCGCCCCTCGAGCATCAGGGCGGCTCGGGCCGCGGCGAGCACGGCCGCCAATACGACCGCCAGGGCGATCCCGTGGTGGAACGCCTCGGCGCGGCGGTCGGCCGCGGCGGGGTGCGCATGCCATTCGTAGGCCAGATGCGCCACGATCACGAGCACGGCCGGCACCGTCGCGGCGACCGTGTACCTCCGCAGCGAGCGGGCGTCCATGGGCCGGTTATCGTAGCGACGCATGCGTGTCCGCCTGATCGTGAATCCGGCCGCGACGGGGGTCCGGGGCCCGGTGATGGACGCGGTTCAGGCCCAGCTCGAGCGGGTGAGCCGGCTCGAGGTGACGCCGACCGAGCGCGCCGGGCATGCCGCGGAGCTGGCCGCCGAGGTGGAGGAGGGGGCGGTAGTCGGCGTGGGCGGCGACGGCACGGCGAACGAGGTCGCAAACGGCGTTCGCCAGGGCGTCCTCATGGGCGTCGTCCCGGCCGGCGCGTCGTCGGTCTTCGCCCGGCATCTGGGCTTCCCGAAGGACACCGTCGCGGCGGCGGGGATGCTCGCGGACGCGATCCGGCACCGGACGACCAAGCAGGTCGGACTGGGCGTCGCCGGCGACCGCCGTTTCACGTTTGCGGCCGGGCTCGGCCTGGACGCCGAGGCGACGGCCGCGGTCGACCGCGTCCGGGTCGGGCGGGCCGAGCGCGACCGGCCGGGCGACCTGAAGGTACTGGCGGCGGCGATCCGCGTCCTTCGCGAGGACGGGTTCGCGCTCCACGAGCGCATGACGATCACGACCGCGGGCGGGGGCTGGCATCGGGCCTCGTACGTCGCCGTCGCCAACCAGCATCCATATACGTACTTCGGCCGCATCCCGGTCAGGGCCACCCCGCGGGCCGACTTCGAGCACGGCCTCGACGTCGTCTTCACGCGCGAGCTTCGCCGCCGCCACCTGTGGCGCCTCCCCGTCTACGCCCTCGTGTGGCCGCGCCACGCCCGCAGCGGCTCGCGCCACGTCGGCTATCTCCACGACCTGACCGCCTTCGCCGTCGGGTGCGACGAGCCGACTGCGCTTCAGGTCGACGGCGAGTATCTCGGCCACGTGACGCGGATCCAGTTCCGGTACGAACGTGACGCGGTCGAGGTGCTGGTCGCCCGCGGCCGCGGGGCGTGATCCGGCCCCTATGATTGGGCGCCCATGGACTTCGTGATCGCGCTCAGCCAGGGCCTGGGGTTGGCGGTCGCCGCCGGGCTGCTCGCCTCGGCGCCTCTGGCGCTCGCGGCGACGGCCGCGGCCGCCGGCTGGCTCCGCGGCCCGCTGGGCGTCGCGGACGACACGGCCACGGTGGTCGTCACGTGGGCGCTCGTCGCGGGGGAGCTGGTCGTGGATGCGGTGTGGCCCGGCGCCCAGGCGGGACTGCGCCTGGGACGGCGGGTGGTGGCCGGGGGGCTCGCGTTCGAGCTCGGCGCGGGGCACGAGATCCCGTACGCCGGGCTCGCCCTCGGGGCGGCGGCGGCGGCCGGCGTCGCGCTCGCCATGCGCACGGTCAGGGCCCGGGCGGTGAAGGGCGGCGGCGACCTGCGCGGCACGGCGCTGATCGAGGACGGCGCCGGGCTCGTCGCCGGTGCGCTGGCGGTGGTGCCGTTCGTCGGATACGCGCTGGTGGCGGCCGCGGCGGGCCTTCTGCAGCGCGTCCGGGCGCGGGAGGCGCGCAAGTACGAGGGCCTGCGCGTCCTGCGCTAGTCGCCCCCCGCGCCTACAATCCAGCAGTGGGCAAGAAGATGATCCTGGCCGTGATCGACGGGCTGGGGCCGCAGCTTCTCGACAGGGTCGTCGCCGCCGGGCGCGCACCGACGATCGCGGCGCTGGCCGAGGCCGGCGCGCGCACCGACGAGTGCGTGTCCACGTTCCCGTCGCTGACGCCGGTCTGCCTCTCGGCCCTCGTCACCGGCGAGCACCCCGCCGGCTCGCATATCCCCGGCATGACCTGGTATCACCGCGGCCAGGGGCGGTTCGTCGAGTACGGGTCGTCGTTCGCCGCCACGCTCGCGGAGGGGACGCGGCAGATGATCGACGACATCCTGGTCAACCTGAACCTGGTGCACATGTCCCCGCGGGCAACGACGGTGTTCGAGGCGCTGGAGGACGCCGGCCTCATCACGGCCGCCGTCAACCTCTACGTCTGCCGCGGCCGCGTCCGCCACCCGATCACGCGGCCGGCGGCGCGCCGGTTCGCGCGCCGGGTGGGAATCGTCGACGCCGTGTACGGGCCCCGCCGCTACTTCCTCGGCGACCTCTTCTTCTCCGATCTCACCGGCGCGCCGCGCAACTTCGGCACCGGGATCGACCGCCACGGCGGAGCGGTCGGGCGCTGGCTCGTGACCCGGGACGGGTTCGACTTCCTGTTCCTCTACATGTACGAGACGGACGCCGTCGGTCACCGCGGCGGCGACGTGGTCGCCGCGGTCGAGCGGGCCGATCACGGCCTCGGCCTCATGGTGGACGCGGCCGGCGGCCTCGAACGGTTCCTCGACCGCTACGCGGTCGTCGTGGTGGCCGATCACTCCCAGAGCCCCGTCGAGTGGATCGCCGACGCCGCTGCGCCGATGGACGGGCTGCGCCTCTTCCGCTCCAGCCGCCGTTCGGACCCGGCCCGCTGCGACGTGGCGGTGGCCGCCTCGAACCGGGTGGCGATGGCGTACCTCCTCGAGGGAGCGCGGACCCCGCCGGCC
>DASQXS010000220.1:0-30304 GCA_035639615.1 Gaiellales bacterium
GCGGTGGGGGCGTCGCTTCTGAGCGGTGCGGCTGCGCTCCCCGCCGGCACGCCGGGCGGAGTGGTCGTCGGTCTGGCGGCTGCGGTCGGGCTCGCCACGCCGCCGCTCGGCGCGTGCCTGCGCGCGCTCCTCCCCGACCTGCTCGACGGCCCCGAGGCGGTGCACGCCGCCTACGCGGCGGACGCCACGGCGAGCGAGCTCGGGTGGATCCTCGGCCCGCCGCTCGCGCTCGGGATCGGCGCGGCATGGTCGACCGGCGCGGCGCTGGCGGTCGCCGGGGCCGTACTGCTCGCCGGGACGGCGGCATTCGCCGCGCACCCCGCGTCGCGGGCCTGGCGCCCGGCGGCCGCCGGGCCGCGCCGCCGCGGCGGGGCGCTGGGAACGCCGGCGATGCGGACGCTCGTCGTCGTCCTGGTCGGCGTGGGGATGCTCTTCGGCGCGGCCGAGGTGGCCGTGGCCGCCGCCGCGACGGCACTCGGCGAGCCGGCCTCGGCCGGCCCGCTCCTGGGGCTGTGGGGCGCCGGCTCCCTCCTGGGCGGCCTGGTCGCGGCCCGGCTCGGCGGCGGCGCCCGCTCGGCCGCCGGGCTCGCGCTCGTGCTCGGCGCGCTCATGGCCGGCCACCTGGCGCTGGCGCCGGCGGCGGGCAGCGTCCCGGCGCTCGCGGCGGTGCTTCTCCTCGCGGGCATGGCGATCGCACCGACCTACGCGAGCGTCTACGCCATGGTCGACCGGGCCGCCCCGGCCGGGGCCGTGACCGAGGCGTTCGCGTGGCTCGCCACGGCGATCGCGATCGGCGCCTCGATCGGCTCGGCGTGCGCCGGCGCGGTCGCCGACGGCCTCGGCCCCCATGCGGCCTTCGCACTCGCCGGCGCCGCTGGTGGGGCGGCCCTTCTCACCGCGATGTCCCGCGCGCATACGCTCGCCGACCCCGACACCGCCTCGCGCGTTCGGCTGCTCGAGGCTGCGTGAGGCGGCCCTCCCCCTCCCTCAACTCTCCGGATCGAGACCGTTCCAGGCCGGGACGCGCACCGTTCGCGCGCCAGGCGTCCCGCCGAGGATGATCCTGCGGTAGGTGATGTCGTTTCCGCGGCGCACCTCGTGGATCACGTCGAGCGGGTTCGCCTGCACCTCGATGTCGTACCTGCCGTTCGGCAGGTCGGTGATGTCGAAGGACTGCCCGGGGAGCGACTGGAAGTACGTGTCGCCCCAGCCGGCCGGCAGCGTCTCACGCGTCCAGATCGAGGTCGCGCCGCCGCAGGCGCCCTGGAGGCCGATCGAGTACGGGTCCCAGAGGGCGTCGGGAACCGTCAGGTCGATCGGGTCGGTCGGCGCCAGGCAGTAGCCCTGCTTCTGGCTGCGGACGATCTCCGACCGGTCACGGCCGAGCAGCGAGTAGCGGGCGAACTGGAGGAAGTGCCAGTGCTCGTGGCCCCGCCGCGCGTCGTACTCGAGCGTCCCCGCCCGCGTGCGGCCGACGGGCTTGCCGTCCCGGAAGAAGTACTGGTAGGCGTCCATGATGTTCGTCCCGGGCCGCCTGAATCCCTCGACATCCATCGGCGCGGGCCCCGCATCCCAGACCGTGGCGGCGAAGTCCAGGTACTCCCGTGCGCCGTGGTGGGAGAGGCCGATGCTCCATGCCGGAAGCGGGATCAGGTCGGGCATCGTGGCGGCGGCAGGATGGCGATCGGTCGGCACGATGGTCGGCGAGCCCTGCGGCGCCCGCCGCCGATGCGCCCTGGCGGCGCCGCAGCACGTGCCACGGAAGACGTGCACCGTCACCTTCGCGGTTGCGTCCGCGGCGGGCACCCCGAAGAGCCGCGCGTACCGCCGCTCGATGCGAAGCGTCACGCTGTAGGTGCCCACCGGCAGCCTGATGCTCGGCGCCGCGCTATCGAGGCCGATCGACCAGCCCTTGTCGATCCCCCATACCGAGCCGAGCGTGAACACGTTGGTGCCGCAGAACTGCGGGAACCGCGACTGCAGCGGCCCCGATGCGTCCACGCGCTGCCGATCCCACGCGTTCGGGCACACCGTCGGCGCGCGCTCCGCCACGACGTTACCTTCGGCGTCCCGAACGGTGTAGCGGACGAGGCCGCGCACACCCTGCCAGCCCGTCGCGACCCAGTCCGGGAGGAGCGTCCTGCGCGAGCCGACGACCTGGATCACGCGGATCGGGCTCCGGTAGCCGGCCCGCGCGACGTCGAGCTGGAAGTCGCCACCGAACGACGCCAGGTAGACGCCGAGGTCGAGCTGCACCGGGTATCTGCGGTACTTCTGCAGGTCGACCGTGCCCGCCGCGGCGATGAGGCGGAGATGGGGGCTCCCCGCCGGGCCGGCGGCGGCCGGGGCCGCGGCCGAGGCGAGGCCGGAGGCGATGAGCGCGACGGCGGTGAAGAGCGTCCGGATGCGGGCCATGGTCGGTCTCCCGGTCGAGGTGTTTCCGGTTCGACGCCGATGGTGCCACGCGAGTTCAGGCGGCCGCGCGTCCGCCGGGTAACGGTTGTGTGACGACGCTCACCGCTCTGAGCGAACTCTCAGGATTGTCAGGGCAGACACTGAGCGGGCACGGGCACGCTTCGGGGAGTTTGCCCGCTCAGTCGCCTGTGAAAGGACCCATCATGAAGCTCCTCGTTCCCATCACTGCCGTCGCCGCATCAGCCGCGGTCGGCTCCGGGATCGCGGTCGTCATCGCCGAGGGGACCGGCTCCTCCGCGTCGCCCACGACGACGGTCACCCGGTCCATCACTGCGGCGTCCGGCTCGCCCGCGGCGTCGTCGGACTCCGGCGAGTCCGTTGGCGAGATCTACCGGTCCGCCCGCGCCGGCATCGTCGAGATCACGGTGACCTCCACGACGAGCGGCAGCCAGGGCGGCTTCTTCGGCGGCCCCCAGACCGAGCAGGCGCAGGGAACGGGGTTCGAGATCGACGACCGCGGCGACATCGCGACGAACGCCCACGTCGTCTCCGGTGCGAGATCGATCAAGGTCGAGACCAGCGACGGCGTCACGCACACTGCCACCCTCGTCGGATCCGATCCGACCACCGACGTCGCGGTGATCCGCATCGACCCGTCCGGGACGACGCTTCATCCGCTTCAGTTCGGCGACTCGAACAGCATCCGCGTCGGTGACGCGGTCGTCGCCATCGGCGATCCGTTCGGGCTCACGAACACCGTGACCGCGGGCATCGTGAGCGCGCTAAACCGCACGATCACCTCGCCGAACGACCACCCGATCTCCGGCGTGATCCAGACGGACGCGGCTATCAACCACGGCAACAGCGGCGGCCCCCTCTTCAACGACCACGGCCAGGTCATCGGCATCACGAGCCAGATCTACTCCGGCAACGGCGCCAGCGGCAACGTCGGGATCGGGTTCGCGGTTCCGTCGTCCACCGTCCGCACGGTCATCAACGAGATCCTCGCCCACGGAAAGGCCAGCCATCCCTACCTCGGCGTCTACCTGACCGACGTCACGGGCGCGGTCGCCCGCGAGACTGGGATGCCGGTGGGCGTCGAGATCACCCGCGTCCGCCCCGACTCGCCCGCCTCCCGGGTGGGCCTCAGGGGCGCCACCGGCCAGGCCACGGTCGGCGCCGGGAGCTTCCCGACCGGCGGCGACGTGATCACGAAGCTCGACGGCACCGCCGTCACGTCGACCGACGATTTCGTCGCCCGCATCTCGGCTCTTCAGCCGGGACGCCGGATCGAGCTCACGGTCGTCCGCGACGGCCACGAGCGCACGGTCGACGTAACGCTCGGAACCCAGGGGTGAGCGAGGCCGAACGGCCGACCCGCCCGACGCGCTCGACGCCGCGCACTCAGGGACAGGGCCGATCCGGTCGATAACCGAAGCACGATGGCGCGCATGACGCCCCAGCAGCGGCTGGAGCTCGCGCTGGGAATCCTGGCCGAGCTTCCCACCACGATCGAGTTGCTGTCCGAGGACGGCGGCGCAGTCCTGCTCGAGGTCACCGGCCACGACGGCGAGATGCTCCACGCGCATGCGCCTGGTGACCGCATCCGCCTCGGGCTGGGCCTGCGGCTTCGCCTCCGCGGCGACGTCGGCCGCGGCTACGACATCCAGCTGTGCGTCGCCGACACGGCTATCGACGGCGGCGGGCGGACCGTCGTCAAGCTGACGGTCGAGCACGTCCGCCGCCGAAACGGCGAGCGGGCGGCGCCCCGGGCGCGCGTCAACGACCTCGCACTGGTCGGCATCGTCTACACCGCGAAGCCCAAGCCCCGGGCCGAGTTCGACGTTCGCCTGGTGGACGCGAGCCCGAACGGCGTCGCGTTCGTGACCGATCAGGAGCTCAGCCGCGGCGACCTCCTCTCCGTGACGGCGACGATCGACGGCCGGCTGGTGCGGCTGGACGCCCGCGTGCTCTACACGCTCGCGGAGCGCCGAGGCCGAAACCGGGTCGGCTGCGAGGTCACATCGATCGGGGGCAACGAGCGAGCCCTGCTCGCGCTTCTCGCCGCGCTCGAGAGCACGGGCGGCTCGAGCCACGACCGCGCCGGCCTGCGAAAGGCCTCGTGAGATGAGCATCCTGCGGTCGTCGTCGCTCGCCGCCCAGGCCGCCGAGATCATGCCGCCGTTGCCGGCGGTCGTCGAGCTTCTGGCCGACGCCGGCGGCGCCCTTCGCCTCGAGCTGCTCTCCCGGGCGGAGCACGGCTTCCGCGCCCGCGGGCCGCGGCTTCGGATCACGCCGCAGATGCAGCTGCGGGCCCGGGTCACCGCCGGCGAGGGCCGGCGCTTCGATGTCGAACTCCGTGTCGCTGGACTGACCCCCGAGTCCCAGTGGACGACGCTCGCGCTGCTCGAGGTGGTCGGGCTCAGCGAGCTCCCGAACCGCCGCTCGGCGCCGCGCTGTATTGGTCATGGCCCCGCGCCGGCGCAGGCGCTCACCTGCCGCGCGATCTCGGCGAACTCCGTCTTCGAGGTGTCCATCGCCGACCTCAGCGCCAGCGGCCTCGCCTTCGTGTCCGAGCTCGAGTTCCACGTCGGGGACACGGTGGCTGTGATGCCGAAGGTCGCCGGGAGCCCCGTTCGCCTCCGCGCCCGCGTGCTTCACACAGAGCCGGGGAAGCCCGGGAACCGCGTCGGCTGCGAGATCACGGCGATCACCGACGCGAACCGGCGCCGCATCGCCCGGCTGGCGGGCAACGAGGGATAGCGCGCCGCCCGGGCGGTCCCTCGACCGCCGGGCTGCGCCGCTCGCCGAGGACGACGTCGCGCCAGCGGCCGCCCATCCGGCCCAGCCGCTCGCGGACGCCGACGGTGCGAGAGCCGCACCGGCGATGGGGGGGCCAGGCTCGCGGTGTTCTCGGGGAAGATGCCCGCCTGGAGCGTCCGCAGGCCCTCGGCCTCCGAGCGGCGCACCAGATCGCGCGGCCGGCGTCGGCGGGAGCGACGTAGACGCTCACCTCGGCCACCCCGCCGTAGACCCAGCGGCCCGACACCGGCGAGACGGCGGCCCATCCCCGCCGGTCCGGGACGTCCGTCTCGAAGGTCGCGTCGCCGGTGGCGATGCCGGCGGCGTAGACGCCGCAGACGGCCGCCCAGTCGCCGAAGCGTTGTGGCGCTGCGGCCGCGGAATTCACCCATCTCGGGACGCGCGCGGCCGCGGCGGGCGTACTACTCTCAGGGTGAGCATGGCAGCGCCCACCGACGGCGAGCTGGTCGCCCGCGCGCGGGCGGGATCGCGCGATGCCGCAGGTCAGCTCTTCCAGCGCCACTGGCCCGCGGCATGGCGGATGGCGCGGGCGGTCACCGGCAGGCGCGATATGGCCGACGACGTCGCTCAGGACGCCTTCGAGCGCGCGTTCGCCGCGCTCTCGCGTTTCGACGAGCGGCGGCCGTTCGCGCCGTGGCTCCATCGCATCGTCGTCAACCGGTCGCTCGACCTTCTGCGCAGCGAGCGGCGCCTGGTCGGCATCGACGCGGTGGAGCGGATCGAGGGCGAGTGGCGCGACGCCGCCGCCGAGGACCGCGGGCTCCTGCGGGCCGTCGCCGGCCTCTCCGCGCACAGGCGGGTCGTGATCGTCCTCCGCTACGGGCTGGGATACCCGCCCGCGGCGATCGCCGACCTCCTCGGGCTGCCGGTGGGAACGGTGCACTCGCGGCTCGCCCGGGCACTGGATGACCTGCGCAGGTTCGAACTGGAGCGAGATGTCGAGCGAGCTTGAGCGCGACCTGGAGCGGGCGCTCGCCGGGGCGCCGGGCCCGAACGCGGACGCCACGGAACGGGCCGAGCGGGCCGCGCTCGACGCGCTGCCCTCCCCCGGCGAGCTGCGGCGACTGCATCGGCGGCGAGCCACGCTTCTCGTCGCCGCGTGCCTCACCGCCTTCGTGTTCGGCGGCGTGACGCTCGCGGCGACCGGCGGGCACCTCCCGGTCGTCAATCCGGAGCCGGCGTCGAAGCAGCTGCGCACCCAGGCGTCCGCGACCGCGCCCGACTACACGCTCCTCCCCGCCGACGCGGTGATCGCCGCGGCGTCCGACGGCCGGGTGACCATCGTGACGCACACCGGCGAGCGAACCGTCTCCCACCGCCGGTTCTCCGCCTTCGCCCTGAGCCCGGGTGGCCTCTACTTCGTCGAGGGGCGGCGGATGCAGGTCCAGGCGATCGAGGCCAGAACCGGCCGGGTCGCATGGGCCCGGCGCGGCATCGGCGGGCGACCGGTGTCGCTCGTGTGGGCGCCGTTTCCGATCAGGATCGCCTACGTCCTGCACACCGGTTCGGGGTTCGAGGTGCGCGACATGTGGGGGACAGGCACGCACGACTTCGTCGTCGACCGCGACGCCGCCGACGTGCCGCCGGCATGGCGTTGGGACTCGAAGGCGTTCGCCTACGTTCGGGCCGACGGCCGGGTGGCGGTGCACGACGTCATCGGCGGCCCCACGCACCCCCTGCCGCCGGCATGCGGGATCAGTCGCCCAGCCGCGATCGCGTTCGCCCCGGCCGGCGGGCTCCTCGCCGTCGCCGACCGCGCCGGGCGGATCAGCCTGGTCGACACCGCGGCCAGGCGCGCCCCCCGCTGCCTCACCGGGATCCGCGGCCGGCCGTCGCTGGCGTGGCTCGGGCCGACCCAGCTTCTGGTCGCGGCCCGCCGCACGTTGGCGCGCTACGCCCTCACCGACTCGGGGATCCGCTCGCGCACAATCTCGACGCGCCTGCCCGTGTCGGCGCTCGATACGTCCCCGGACGGCCGCAGCATCGTCATCGCCCTGCGCGGCCACACCTCCACGCTGGTCATGGCGACCTCGCCACCCCGGTTCTCCTCCACGGCGGCGACGCTCGCGCCCGGGCCGACGCTCCTTCACCTGCACGGCCCCGTCCAGCTCGAGTGGCGCTGACCGGCATCGAGGGCCGGGGGTCAGACCCCAACTCGAACCTCGACACACGCTCGTAACAGGTTTGCGACGAATCCCGGCCCGGGCGGGCGCACGAGCGTCACGCGGCTGCAACGGAACGGCGACGCCCACCCGTCCGGGGTCAGACCCCGACACGAATGGCGGCACGCCGGCGTGACAGGGCGGTGCGTGTGGGGCGCGGGGGCGTCGCGGGACCGTGCCCACGGCCGCCGCGCCTGAGCCGGTGCGATTGACTGGCGCCTACGCGTGGAACGTGACGCCCTTGGTGAGGGCGACCAGGATGGAGGCCTTGAGCTTCGACGCGTGCGTGCCCGCGTCGGCCCACCATCCCGGCAGGATGTCGAATGCCATCTCGCCGCGGGCGATGTAGGCGTTGTTCACGTCGGTGATCTCGAGCTCGCCGCGCGCGGACGGCTCGAGCCCCTCGACGATGCCGAAGACGCCGGCGTCGTACATGTAGCACCCGGTGACGGCCAGATCGCTTGGCGGGTCGTCCGGCTTCTCGTCGATCCGTGTTATCCGGTCGCCGGCGACGCTGGCGACGCCGAAGCGGCTCGCGTCCTCGACCTGCTTCAGGAGGATGCGCGCGCCCGCGGGCTGGGAGCGAAATGCGTCCACGTACGGTCGCAGGTCGTCCTGGTAGACCTGGTCGCCCAGGATCACGACCACCCGGCCGTCGCCCACCTCCGGCCGTGCCTGGGCCAGGGCGTCGGCGATGCCGCCCTCCCCCTCCTGCTCGGCGTAGACGATCGAGACGCCCAGGGCGGACCCCGTCCCCAGCACCTCCTTCACCTGATCACCGTAGCGCCCGACCACAACGACCAGGTCGACGATCCCGGCCCGGGCCAGCGTCCGGACGGGAAAGTGGATCATGGGCTCGTCGTACAGGTCGAGGACGTGCTTGTTCACGACCTCGGTCATCGGCCGCAGGCGGGTGCCGAGGCCGCCGGCCAGGACGACCCCCTTCACCGCTCCGACTCCAGGTAGCGCATCACGGATCCGCGCCAGTCTGCCAGAGGGACGCCGAGGCCGCGCGCCTTGTCCAGCGCGAGCACGCTGTTTCGCGGGCGCGGTGCGGCCGCCCCGAACTCCTCCGTCGTGATCCGCTCGACGGGGTGGCCGACCACGAGCTCCGCCAGATCGGCCCAGGTGCACGGCTCGCCGTCGCCGGTCACGTGCACGACGCCCGCGTCGTCGCGGCCTGCGAGATAGGCGAGCGCGCCGGCCAGATCCTCGGCCCAGGTTGGGCGGCCTCGCTGGTCGGCGACCACACGCAGGGGCTTACCGGCCCGCTCAGCGGCGAGGATGGCGCGGATGAAGTTCCGGCCCTCGCCGTACACCCAGGACGTGCGCACGACCAGGTTCCGCGCGCCCGCCAGCACCGCCTCCTCGCCGGCGAGCTTCGAGCGCCCGTACGCGCTGACCGGCCCGGTCGGGTCGTCCTCGGCGTGCGCGGCGGCGCCCGAGCCGGGGAAGACGTAGTCGGTCGAGAGGTGGATCACCCGGACGCCGGTGGCGGCGACGTTCGCCGCCCCGGTCGCGTTCACCGCGAACGCCGCCTCCGGATCTCGCTCGCACCCGTCGACGTCGGTCATCGCCGCGGCGTGGACGATCACGTCGGCGCCGGCGGCGGCCGCCGCGACCGCGGCGGCGTCGGTCACGTCGAGCTCCGCCCTCGTCGCGAACGCGGCGCCGGGCAGGCGCCGGCGCAGGGCGCGGCCGACCTGGCCGCCCGCGCCCGTCACGAGAACGCGGGGATCAGCTCCCAATCCAGCCCGGGGTTCTGTGCGTCGCGGCCGCTCAGGATCGGCTCACCGTCCAGCTGCCAGCCGATCGCCAGGGTGGGGTCGTCCCACGCGACGCCCAGCTCGTCCGTGGGGTCATACTCGCTCGTCACCCAGTAGATGATGTCGATCGCGGTCAGGGCCAGGTAGCCGTGGGCCACGCCGACCGGGATGTAGACGACGCTGGGCGACTCGGCATCGAGGACGAAGGTGTCGGTCTGCGGGCGCCCGCCGGGCCGGCGCAGATCGGCCAGGCCGACCTGGGCGCGGCCGGAAACGACGTACCAGAGGTCGGCCTGCTTGGTGTGGTAGTGGAGCCCCCGCAGCACCCCGGGCGCCGAGCGGGAGTGGTTGCACTGGACGAACGCCTCCGGCATCGCGGCGGCTCGGAAGATCTCGCAGAACCGGCCCCGGTGGTCGCCGTGCGTTTCGAGCGCCGAGATGCGAACGCCGTCGATGGCGCTTGCGATCTCAGTCGGCATAGAGGCTCTCCGCCTCGGGGACGAGCGAGCGCCACCACGCCTCGTTGGCCCGGTACCACTCGACGGTGTCGGCGATCGCGCGGCTGAGCGCGTGCGCCGGGCGCCAGCCGAGCGCGGCGATCCGCCGGGTCGAGACGGCGTAGCGGCGGTCGTGCATCGGCCGGTCGTAGCTCGACAGGTAGACGGCGTCGTCGTCGAGGCCGGCGGCGCGGGCCACCATCCGTGCGATGTCGATGTTCGGGATTCCCTCGGCCTCGGGGCCCACGTTGTAGGCGCGGCCGCGCTCGCCCCGCTCAGCCAGGAGCCGCAGGGCGGCGACCGCGTCGCCGACGTACATCCAGTCGCGCACCTGGCGCCCGTCGCCCCACACCGGGAGCCGGTCCCCCCGCAGCGCCCGCGTCGTCCACCGCGGCACCGCCTTCTCGGGATGCTGCCACGGGCCGATGCAGTTCGTCGGCCGGGCGACGACCACGTCGACGCGGTCGGCGCGCCCGAGGGCGAGGTCGTCGGCCAGCGCCTTCGAGCGGGCGTAGGCGCTCGTGGCGAGGCCCTCGCCGGGGAGCTTGGCGTCCTCGCCGAACGGGTCGCCGGGGCAGGGCCCGTAGATCTCGTCGGTGGAGATGTGAAGGACGCGGGCGGCCGCCCCCTCGGCCGCCGCGAGCACGTTCCGCGTGCCCTCGACGTTGGCATGGAAGAAGGCCGCCGGGCCGTCCTCGCTCCGGGTCACGTGGCTCTCCGCGGCGAAGTGGGCGATGAGCGGCGGCCGCTCGGCGGCGACGAGCTCGATCAGGTCGGGCGAGGCCACGTCCATCCGCACCGTCTCGACGGCGTCGGCGGCAAGTCCGGCCAGCCGGCGCTCGTCGCCCGCGTAGGTGTCGAGGTCGACGTTCAGCACGGGCTCGCCGGCGGCGGCCGCGGCCCGGACGAACGCCGAGCCGATGAAGCCGAGGCCGCCGGTGACGACGATGCGCCCGCTCACCGCTCCTCGATCCCGGCGCGGGCATGTGGGTCGAGCGAGGCGCGCACGTGCGTGCGGAAGCGGCGTACGTCGTCGGCGCCGTACCCGGGCAAGATGACGGCGAGCCCGGCCCGGGCGACGAACATCGCGGCTGTCAGGCCTTGCACGGCCCGCTCGGCGGACGCGCCGTGGTGCTTTCTGACATAGAGGCCGCGGCTGCGGGCATGCTGGAAGATGCGCCGCTCCGGCACCCCCGCGGTCGACGAGTTCTCGTAGTGGACGATCGCGGCCCGCGGGAAGAAGGCCACCTCCCAGCCGCGCTCACGCAGCCGCCGGCATACGTCGACGTCCTCGAGGTACATGTAGAACCGCTCGTCCAGGCCGCCCGCCTCCCGGAAGGCGTCCATCCGCACCATCATCGCGGCCCCGTGCACCCAGTCGACCCGGCGGATGCTCTCCCCGCGCGACATGTCCCAGCCGAGCCGCTGCAGCGTGAGGGCGGTGAGCGCCACCCGCGCCGGCGTCGGGAAGTGAAACGCCGACGGCTGGATGCCGCCGCCGGGATAGCGCAGGCGCGGCCCGGCGACGCCGACGACCGGGTTCTGGTCCATGAACGCCCGCAGGCGGTCGATCGCGCCCGGGTCGAGCACGGTGTCGTCGTTCAGGATGAGCGCGTAGCGGCCCCGGGCGCGCTCGAGGGCGGCGTTGTGGTTTGCGCCGAAGCCGCGCCGGAACTCGTTCCGGATCACCTCGACGCCCGGGCGGGCGGCGATCGGATCCGGGCTGGCGTTGTCGACGACGATCGTCTCGATGCCCGTCGTGCGCGCCGCCCCCGCCAGCGAATCGAGGCAGCCGTGCAGAAGGCCGGCGTCGGCCCCCGCGATGATCGACACGGTGACGTCGGGCACAGCGAGAGGATATCGGCGCATGTGCAACACTGGCAGCATGGACGACTGCCTGTTCTGCCGCATCGTGTCCGGGAAGCTGCCCTCCACCCGCGTGCACGAGGACGACCGCGTCATCGCGATCATGGACATCTTCCCCGCCACGCGCGGGCACGCGCTCGTCCTGCCGCGCGCCCACGCCCAGGACGTGCGCGACGTCGCCGACGCCGACCTCGAGGCGACGGCGAGGGTGGCGAAGCTCCTGTCTGGGCGGGCGGTCCGTAACCTCGGTGCAGCCGGCGTCACCGTCATGCAGTCGAACGGCGCCGCCGCCTGGCAGACCGTCTTCCACTACCACGTGCACGTCATCCCCCGGTATCCGGACGACCCGCTCGTGCTGCCGTGGAAGCCGGGCGGCGAACCGGCGGACGGCGAGGCGCTGGCCGAGGTTGCGGCTGCGTACCGTACGGACTGAGGATGGATCCAAACTCATCGTAGTAGGATCCGAGCTGCCCGCCGTGCTCTGAGCTGGATCCGGCCAGGGGATAGAGTCCGGGGGCCGAACCCATCTGAGGACGTGACCATGCCGGACGACCTGCTAGGACTGCCGATGCGCCCGGCCAAGCCGCGCGAGCGGGGCTGGACGCACGTGATCGACAAGGGCCTCTCTCTGGCCGAGGCCGAGGGGGTGGTCGAGACCGCCGGCGACTACGTCGACGTCGTCAAGCTGGGCTGGGGCACCGCCACGATCACGCCCACCCTGCCCGGGAAGGTGCACCTCTACCAGTCGGCCGGGATCCCGGTCATGTGCGGCGGCACCCTGCTCGAGGCCGCCATCGCCCGCGGCCGGGTCGCCGACTTCCGCCGCTTCGTCGCGCACCATGGCTTCACCCACGTCGAGGTGTCGGACGGCACGCTCCAGGTCGAACGCGCCTCGAAGCTCGAGCTCATCGCGAGCCTGTCGGAGGAGTTCGTTGTCCTGAGCGAGGTCGGCTCCAAGGACGCGGAGTGCGTGTTCGCCCCGTACCAGTGGGTGGAGTGGATCAAGGAGGAGCTCGCCGCCGGCGCGGTCAAGGTGATCTGCGAGGGGCGCGAGTCGGGGACGGCCGGCATCTATCGAGGCGACGGCGAGGTGCGACGCGGCCTGATCGACGAGATCGTGCACGAGATCGACGTCGACCGGCTGATCTTCGAGACGCCGCGGGTTGAGCAGCAGGCCTGGTTCGTCGGCCGCTTCGGGCCCGACGTGAACCTCGGCAACATCCCGCCCGACGAGGTGATCCCGCTCGAGACGCTGCGCCTGGGTCTGCGCTCCCACACGATGCCCCAGCTGCTGCTACGGGATCTCGACGCCAAGGACGCCACCAGCCGCACATGAGCGCGACCCTCGCCCTGTCTGCTGCCGAGGCCGAGCGCCTGGCCGAGCGCTTCGAGCGGAAGACCGCCGAGCACGTGCTCGAGTGGGCCGCCGACCGTTTCGGCGACAAGGCCGTCCTCACGTGCTCGTGGCAGAAGCAGAGCTCGGTGCTCGTCCACATGATCTCCCAGATCGCCCCGGGCATGCGCGTCGTCGAGCTCGACACGGGCGTGCTCTTCCCGGAGACGTACGAGACGCGCGAGAAGATGATCGCCCGCTACCGGATCAATTTCGAGCGGCTCGTGCCGGAGCTGACCCTGGAGGAGCAGGCCGCCAGGCACGGAGATCGGCTCTGGGAGCGGGATCCGGACGCCTGCTGCGGCATCCGCAAGGTCGCCCCGCTGCGTCTGGCACTCGATGGTTCAGATGCGTGGGTAACGGGAATTCGGCGCGAGCAGTCGACAACTCGCCAGAACGCACGCAAAATCGAGCTGGACGAGCGCCGCGGCGTTGTCAAGGTCCAGCCGCTCGCCGACTGGACGAGCCGCGACGTCTGGCGCTACATCTGGAGGCATGGAATCCCGTACAACCCGCTGCACGACCACGGATACCCGTCGATCGGGTGCATCCCCTGCACCACGCCCGCCGAGGGCGGGCCGGCCGACGAGCGCGCCGGCAGGTGGCGGGGGACCGGCAAGGTCGAGTGCGGCCTCCACGCCAACTAGGCCGCTAGTACTTCACCAGGGCACAAACTGAGAAAGGAACGATTCCGCGTGCAGAACGACACCACCGGCTTCACCCTCTGGTTCACCGGCCTCTCCGGCGCCGGCAAGAGCACCATCGCCCAGATCATCGGGCCTGAGATCGAACGGCGCGGCATCCTCGTGGACCATCTGGACGGTGACGTCGTCCGCACCCACCTGTCCAAGGGACTGGGCTTCTCCCGCGAGGACAGGGACGCGAACATCCTCCGCATCGGCTTCGTGTCGAAGCTCCTCACCCGGCACGGCGCCGGCGTCATCGTCGCGGCCATCTCCCCGTACGCCGAGACCAGGGAGCTGGTGCGCGAGATGATCGACGACGTGGGCCGGTTCGTCGAGGTGTACGTGGCGACCTCCATCGAGGAGTGCGCCCGGCGCGATGTCAAGGGCCTCTACGCCAAGGCCTACGCGGGCGAGATCAAGGAGTTCACGGGCGTGAGCGACCCCTACGAGGCGCCCGACCACGCCGAGATCGTGGTCGAGACCGAGGACCGCACGCCGGAAGAGTCGGCGGCCTTCGTCCTGGACGAGCTCGAGCGGCTGGGGATCATCCCCCCGGTGCTCGAGGAGGCCGTCGCTTGATGGAGTCGTCGACCGCGCTCCGAAAGAAGGTGGGGCTGATCGCGCCGCACGGCGGCGCGCTCGTGAGCCGCATGGTCACCGGCGACGAGGCGGCGGGCGTCGCCGACGAGGCCGAGGGGCTGCCCCGCGTGCGCATGACCGAGAAGCAGACCGCCGACCTCGACATGATCGCCTCGGGCGCGCTCTCGCCGCTGACGGGCTTCATGGGCCAGGCGGACTACGACCGCGTGATCGACGACATGCACCTCGAGAACGGCCTTCCGTGGGCGATCCCGGTCACGCTGTCGGTGCCGGAGAGGCCAGCCGGCGACCGGCTCGCGCTCGAGGGCTGCGAGGGCGACCTCCTGGCCGTGATCGACGTGGCCGAGGTGTACCAGGCCGACCGCGACCGGGAGGCCGCAAAGGTCTTCCGGACGACCGAGGAGGCGCATCCGGGCGTGGCCCAGATCTACGCCGAGGGCACGACGCTCGTCGCCGGCCCGATCACGGTCTTCCGGCGGCCGCAGCCGGCGTTCCCGAAGCTGCACATGGACCCGGCGGACACCCGGGCCGCGTTCGTCGAGCGCGGCTGGAGCCGCGTGGTCGGCTTCCAGACCCGAAACCCGGTGCATCGTGCGCACGAGTACATCCAGAAGTGCGCGCTCGAAACGGTGGACGGCCTCCTCCTGCACCCGCTCGTGGGTAAGACCAAGGGCGACGACGTCCCCGCCGAGGTGCGGGTGCGCTGCTACGAGGTGCTCCTGGACGGGTACTACCCGGCCGACCGCACCGTCCTCTCCGCCTTCCCGGCCGCCATGCGCTACGCGGGCCCGCGGGAAGCCGTCTGGCATGCGATCTGCCGCAAGAACTACGGCTGCTCGCACTTCATCGTCGGCCGCGACCACGCCGGCGTGGGCTCGTACTACGGCACCTACGACGCACACCTGATCTTCGACGAGTTCGAGCCGCATGAGCTCGACATCGAGCCGATGTTCTTCGCTCACACCTTCTACTGCCGCACCTGCGGGAGCATGGGCTCGGCCAAGACGTGCCCGCACCCCGCCGACGACCACGTGCACCTGTCGGGCACGAAGGTGCGGGAGATGCTCGGCCGCGGCGAGGTGCCGCCGGTCGAGTTCAGCCGCCCGGAGGTGGCCAAGGTGCTGATCGACGCCTACCGCTCCGCGTAGACACCCCAAAAGAGCCGGCCGCGGGCCCGGCCGGCTCTTGAATTCTCCACAAATTCGCTTAGACTCGTTGAGAACGACGTGGGCTTGGAACTGGTCATCGCAGGCGTCCTCGTGGGCATCCTGGTCGGGGCAACCGGCATGGGGGCGGGCTCGCTCATGGCTCCGCTCCTCATCACCGTCTTCAACGTGCCGGCGCTCTCGGTGGTCGGCACCGACCTGCTCTACTCGGGGGCGAGCAAGGCCGTCGGCGCCTGGCGCCACCGCACGCTCGACACGGTGAACACGCAGCTCGCCTGGTGGATGGCGTCGGGCTCGGTGCCGGCGAGCCTCGTCGGGATCGGCGTCCTTCATCGGCTCGCCGCATCTGAGGGCTCGCGGATCCAGAGCGACGTCAAGTACGGCATCGGCATCGCGCTCATGGCCGTGGCGGCGGCGGTCGGGGTGCGCACGTTCGTGACCATCCGCGGCCTCTGGGACGCCCGCAGCCTCCCCGCGGACTCGGAGCTCACCCGCCGCCACCGCCTGATCGCGGTGACGATCGGCGTCGTCTTCGGGTTCATCTTCGGACTCACGTCGGTCGGCGCCGGGGCCTTCTTCGGGATGGCGCTCATCCTGCTCTTCCCGCTCTCCGCCCGCCGCGTCGTCGGCACCGACCTCTACCACGGCGCCCTCGTCACGATCCCGGCGGCGATCGCGTCGTACTTCCTCCTGCCGCACCTCGAGCTCCTGAACGTCGCCTACCTGATGCTGGGCTCGACGCCGGGGATCCTGATCGGCTCCCAGATCGCCGCCGCCCTGCCCGAGCGGGCGCTCCGGGGCTCGCTGGCGACAGTGCTCGCCGTCTCAGCGCTCAAGACGCTGGGCGCGTTTTAGACCCGGCCCTGCGGGGAATCTCTGCACCTTGCACTTGCATTCCCCACTAACTCGGTTATATTAGTCGAGGAAGTAGGGTATTGTGGGCACGATGAGGGAGGAATGATGGATCCAGGATTGGCGATCGCAGGGCTTGGAGTCGGGCTCCTCGTGGGCCTCACCGGCATGGGCGCCGGGTCGCTCATGACCCCGATCCTGATCACGGTGTTCGGGATCCCGGCCAGCACCGCCGTCGGCACCGACCTCGTCTACGCCGCGATCACGAAGGCCTTCGGCGCGGCCCGTCACCACCAGCTCAAGAACGTGAACCGCGAGCTGGCGCTGTGGATGGCCACCGGCAGCGTCCCGGCGGCACTGGCGGGCACGTTCACGCTCTACAACGTCTTCGGCAACATCAACGACTGGCTGCCGGACGCCATCGGCATCACACTGATCCTCGTCGGCATCGCCGTCGCGATCCGCACCTTCGTCACCATCCGCGGCCTGTGGGACGCGTCGAAGCTGCCGGTCGACGGCGAGCTCACCACGCGGCACAAGGTCATGGCCGTGACGATCGGCGTCATCTTCGGCTACATCCTCGGCCTCACCTCCGTGGGCTCGGGCGTGTTCTTCGGCATGACGCTCGTGACCCTGTTCCCGCTGTCGGCCCGCCGGGTCGTCGGCACGGACCTCCTGCACGCCTTCATGGTGACGCTCGCGGCCGGCCTCGGCACCGTCCTCTGGGGCACGCCGAACTTCTCGTACGTCGCCACGATCCTGATCGGCTCGATCCCCGGGATCCTGATCGGCTCGCACTTCACGAACAAGCTGCCCGAGCGGGCGCTGCGCGGCTCGATCGCCAGCGTGCTCGCCCTCTCCGGGCTCAAGCTCCTCGGCGCCTTTTAATCCGTGGGGAGGGCAGGCCCTCCCCACGGACCCCTCCCGGGTGGGCGGAGAGCCGGGCCGGCAGAGCCGGCCCTTTCGGCCGCATGTGGCCCGGCTGGTGACGCCTACCGCACAACGAAAAGCAGGATCAGAACGGCGTCGATCACCAGGAGCGTGATCGACGCCGCGAGCCATACCTGCAGCATCCTGCGCCGCTCGGGCACCTGCTCGTCGCGCAGCATCACCGCCGAGGTGACGAGCGCGATCACATGCCCGAACGGCACGAGGAAGGTCACGAGTGCCGCGGCGGCCACCTGGCCGCCGGTGTAGCCGCCGCGGACGGCGGGGACAGCGGCCTCCCCCGCCGCCGGATGAGTGGCGGGGAGCCCAGCCATGACGGCGTCGAGGTCGGCGTGCGTCCGCGCCCGGTAGGCCTGCGCGATCCTGTCGCCCAGCTCGTCGGCCGTCAGGCGGCCGGCGGCGTGATGCTCGCGCAGGAGCGCGACGGCGTGCTCGCGGTCGGCGTCCGAGGCGAGCGTGGCCGGATGCGGCATGCGAGCAGCCTACAATCGCCCCTCGTGCGCCGCACACGCACCGCCACCATCCTCCTGGCCATGCTCGTGGCGGGATCGGCCGCGGCGTTCCTGCGGGCCGAGCAGCTGAAGCTCGAGCGCTCGCCGGTCGCCGCGCCGGACATCCAGAAGTTCTTCTCGGCGACCTGCACGCCGGGCGTGCGGCCCTGCCGCGCATCGCACCGCGCGGCCATCACCTTCAAGCTGCGAGAGCCGGCGACGGCAGCGCTCGCCGTCGTCGACGGCTCCGGCAGGGTCGTGCGGTCGCTGAGCGGTCCCGAGCGGCATCCGAAGGGGTTCGTGCGCACCAGCTGGGACGGGCGCACGGGCGCCGGCCGGCTCGCACCGGATGGCACCTACCACCTGCGCGTCGACCTCGTGTCGCTCGACCGGACGATCACGGTGCCGGATCCGCTGAACCTCGACAACACGCCGCCGGTCATCACGGTCACGAGCCGGCCCGGGGCGGTGCCGGTGCGGTACCGGCTGAGCGAGCGGGCGCGGGTGTACGCCACGGCGACCCTGGCCAACGGGACGCCCGAGCCGCCGCGGCACGTCTTCCGCGGTCGCCGCGGCGCCGTCCGCTTCCGGCGCGTCCATCGGCTGCCGAAGGGCGCGTCGATCACGCTCGACCTCGTCGCCGTCGACCCCGCCGGGAACCGGTCGCGGATCGTCCGGCTGAGCGGACTCGAGATGCCCGCGTGAACCCCTCCGCCGCCATGGGGGACGCCGTGCGCTTCACCGAGGGCGACCGACTGGGGACCGGTGAATACCGAGAGCTCCGCTCGGCCGCCGGCTGGGCCGAACCGGGCCTCGCGGAGGACGCGCTCGACCGGGCGCTCGCCGTGAGCTGGAACGTCACCGCCCGCGTGGACTCCGGCCGGCTGATCGGGATGGGCAGGCTGCACGACGACGGCCTCTACGCGTCCATCTGGGACATGATCGTCCGTCCGGAGTGCCGGCGCCGGGGCGTGGGCGGCGAGATCTTTACCCGCCTGATGCACCGCTGCCAGGGCCGGTCGCTGGTCGTGCTCGTGGCCACGGCGCAGGGCGCGCCCATGTACCGCGCCCGCGGCTTCGCGGAGCAGAGCCGCGGCTCAACGGCCCTCTTCCGCCGCGGGTGAATCCGGCCACCATGGGACCGGCGGCGCGACATGGCCACGGCGGACGCGCACCCCCTCGCTGCGCAGCCGCTCCGCGTGCTCGCGCTCGTGGCCCGGGACGAGCCGCCCGTTCGCGGTGACCACGCGGTGCCAGGGCAGGCCGTGGCTCCGCGCCATCACGGCGCCCACCGCGCGGGCAGCCCCCGGCCGGCCGGCCTCCTCCGCGACCATGCTGTAGGCCGACACCCGCCCGCGCGGGATCGACCGGACGACCCGCCCGACGCGACGCTCGAACGCGCTCCCGACCGCCACGATCCGGAACCCGACCGGCGCTTCCATTCCCCGACACTATCCTGCCGCCGATGCGCATGCCGCCGCTCCGAGATCGTTTATTCCGAATTCCCGCGCGCCTGGACGTACGTCTGTGGTGAGTTGGCGCCACGTGGTTGGGCTGCGGCTGGGAACCGGCGCATCGCGCAGGGTGCATCTGCGGATGGCAGATGCACCCTGAACGCTGTCAAAGCAGGCTTTGACAGCTCTCGGTCGCGCCAAGACGTTCATCCAGTATTGGCCGCTCCCTGCGTCCTTGCGCTGCTTGGTTCCCAGCCGCCCAGGACATCCCGGGAATTCGGAATAAACGATCTAGACACGATCCCGCGATGAGGCTCTCGCGGCTGGACTGCCTGCTCCTGGCGACGGTGATCGTGCCGACCTGGGAGAAGATCCAATGGCAGACGTCGGTCGCGAGCCTGACGCTCACGAACATCATCGCCGCCCTTTTCGTCGCAGCCTTCCTCGGCGACCGGATCGTGCGCCGGGACTCCTTCCTGCCGACGGCGTCCATGGCGCTGCTCGGCTTCATGCTGGCGTTTGCCGCCGTCTACCTCGCCGGATACTTCGACCTTCGCGACCAGCAGGCGCTCACGTTCTGGGTGAAGGGCATCCTCGCGTGGAGCGTCCACTTCGCGTTCCTCGTCTGCGCCTGTGCCCACCTCGTGCGCCGCGGCCGTCCGCTCTTCCTTCGGACGGTGTGGGCGTTCGTGGCCGGCATGGCCGTGAACTGCGTCTACGGGATCGTCCAGCTGGCGCTTCAGATCGCCGCCGGCATCAACCTCGACCAGATCGTGGTCGGTCGCCTCACCGCCGGGCAGGGCAAGGTCGGGGGCATCAACATCTTCGGCCAGGTGAACGGCAACGAGAACGTCTACCGCATCAACGCCCTCACCGGCGATCCAAACCATCTCGGCGTGATGCTGTGCGTGCCGATCTTCGTCCTCCTGCCGTGGGTGCTCCGCGACGTTCACGCCCGCCGCCGCGCCGCGCTGCTGCTCGGGTTCATGGTCGTTGTCCAGGCGCTGACCCTCTCGCGTTCCGCCGCGCTGGGCGACCTGGTCGGGCTGGTGGTGCTCGCCCCGGCGCTGCGCGGCTACCTGCCGCGGCCGCGCACGATCGCGCTCTGGGCCGCGGGGCTCGCTGCGGCGGCCGGCGTCGCCTGGACGTCGTCGCACTTCGTTCGCGCGGTCATCTCGGCCCGGACGCAGACGTCCGGCGGCAGCACGGCGACGCACCTCCAGTTCTACCAGCTGGTGCCGCCCGCCCTCGATCCCAACCCGCTCCTCGGGATGGGGTTCAACACGTTCGCGGTCTTCTACGAGTTCATCACCGGCCGCACCGACTACGGGCCGCATAGCGCATGGGTCGCGATCCTGGTCGAGACGGGAGCCGCCGGCTTCGCCCTCTACCTCGCCTATTTCGCGTGGCTCGTGGCGAACGCGGCCCGGATGCGGCTCGCGGCCGACCGCGACATGGGCCGCATCGGCTGGGGGCTCACGGCGGCGCTCGCCGGAACGGCCGCCGCCAACCTCTTCTACCTGACGATGCCGCTCGAGTACTTCTTCATCGCGGCGCTCCTGGCGGTCGCCGGGGCCGCCCTCTTCGCGCCCGAGCGCGCCCCGGCGGCGGCACCCGCCTCCCTAGAATCCGCGGCGTGATCCTCCTGCTCGAGCTCGTGTTCTGGCTGAGCCTGGCCGCGCTCGCCTGGACGCACCTCGCCTATCCGGCGGCCGTGTCGCTCCTCGCGCGGCTGCGGCCGAGGCCGCCGCTGCGGGAGCCGATCCTGCCGACGGTCAGCCTCATCATCCCCGCCTACAACGAGGAGGCGGTGATCGAGCGCAAGCTCGAGAACGCGCTCGCCCTCGACTACCCGGCCGACCGCCTCGAGGTGGTCGTAACCTCGGACGACTCCCGCGACGCCACCCACGAGCTCGTCACCCGCTTCCGCGACCGCGGCGTCCGCCTGATCGCCTGCGAGCGCGGCGGCAAGGTGGCCGCCCAGGACCGGGCGGTGCGCGAGACGAGCGGCGAGATCGTCGCCTTCGGCGACGCGAACGTGCAGTGGGAGCGGCGCGCGCTGCGCGAGCTCGTCGCGCCGTTCGCGGACCCGGCCGTCGGCATGGCCTGCGGGCAGGTGCGGCTCGTGAACCCGGCCGGCGGCACGAACCAGGAGGGCGTCTACTGGCGCTACGAGATGTGGCTTCGGGAGCGGGAGTCGGCCGTGCACTCGATCACCGGCTCGAACGGCGCCATCTATGCCGTTCGGCGCGAGGCCTACCGCGAGGTCGATCCCCGCTTCGGCCACGACCTGAGCTTCCCCTACCTCATGGTCCAGAACGGCTACCGGGCCGTCTACGAGCCGCGCGCCCGCGCGACCGAGAGCATGACCACCGACATCGAGGACGAGTTCCGGCGCAAGGTGCGCATGTTCGAGCATGCCTGGCTCATGCTCTTCCGCGGGCGCATGTTCCGGCTCCGGGTGGGGCCGGTCTACTGGATGGAGCTGGTCTCGCACCGCCTGCTCCGCTACTGGAGCGGGCCGCTCCACGTGGCGCTCCTCGCCTCGAGCACGCTCCTCGCCTCTCACGGCGCCGTCTACGCCGTCGCGCTCGGGCTGCAGCTGGCAGGCCTCATGCTCGTGGGGCTCTCGATCCTCGCCCGCGGGCGGATCCGCCCGCTCCGCATCCTCCACTACTACCTGCTGGTGACGCTGGCGACCCTGATCGCGCTCGGCGGCTACCTGCGCCGCGGCGTCCCCGCCACCTGGGACAAGGCGGCCGGGACGCGGCTGTGACCTACGAACGGCACGGAAAGCGCGTCCTCGACCTCGTGGGCGGCGTGGCCCTGGGCATCGCCGGGAGCCCGTTCATGGCGGCCGCCGCGGCCCTCCTCTGGCGCACGCAGGGGCGACCGCTCTTCTTCCACCAAACCCGCGTCGGGAGGGACGGGCGCGAGTTCACGATCGTCAAGTTCCGGACGATGGTGCAGGGGGCGGCCGGGACGGGGGCGGGGATGTGGTTCGAGCCGGACGATCCGCGCGTCACTCCGGCCGGGCGGTGGCTGCGGGCAACGTCCATCGACGAGCTGCCCCAGGTGTGGAACGTCCTTCGCGGCGACATGTCGCTCGTCGGCCCGCGGCCGAAGCCGCGCGAGATCATCGATCGCTACCGCAGCCGCTACGCCGAGACCCTGCGTGTACGGCCCGGGCTCACCTGTCTCGCGGCCGTCGAGGGGCGAAACACGCTCCGCCGCTCCCAGATGATCGACGCCGACCTGCGCTACGTGCGCCACGTGACGCTCTTCGGCGACCTCCGCATCCTCCTGCGCACGGTCGTCGTCGTCCTCCTGCGGCGCGGGTTCAAGGCCGACGACGAGAGCGAGGAGTGGGTCGAGGACGTCGCCGAAGACGAGGTTCTCGGGTGACGGGATGGCTGGATGCGGCCGCCTACGCCCGGGAGTGGGCGCGGGCCGGCGACCGCGACCCGTACTTCCACCCCGCCTACCTCGAGGCGGCCGCGCTGCTCGAGGAGGACGCGGAGCCGGCCGGCTATCTCGAGGACGGCGCCCTCACTGCGTTCCTGGTGCGGCCGCTCCCCGGCGGCATGTGCGACCTGGCGACGCCGTACGGCTACGGCGGCCCGCAGGGCTCCGGCGGTCTCTGGCGGACCGGCTTCCGCCGTGCCTGCAGCGAGCGCCGGGTGGTGAGCGAGTTCGTGCGCTTCCACCCCCTGCGCCGGAATCACCTGGGCCTGGACGACGTGCTGGTCCATCACGTCCAGGACACGGTCACGGTCGGCGTCGCGCAGGACGACGCCGGCCTCGAGGCGCAGATGAGCTCCGCCGCCCGAAACTCGCTTCGCAAGGCGCGCCGGAGCGGCGTCGAGCCGCGCCGGTCCCGCGATCTCGACCGGTTCCGGGCGATGTACCACGACACCATGGCCCGCGTGGGCGCGCGCGAGTCCTACCGCTTTCCGGCGGCGTTCTTCGACCGCCTCGACGCCCTCGGCGAGGGGCTCGTGCTGCTGGACGCAGGCTGCGCAGCCGGCCTCTTCCTGGCCGGCGGCGGCGCGATGCACTACTTCCTCTCGGCCTCGACGGATGAGGGGCGCCGCCTCTCGGCGACGAACGCGATCCTGTTCGAGGCGATGCGGGTAGCACGCGCCGACGGGCTCGAGACCCTCCACCTCGGCGGCGGCCTTCGGGCAGGCGACAGCCTGCACCGGTTCAAGCAGTCGATCGGCTCGGGACGGGCGCCGTTCTTCGTCGGCTCGGCCGTCCACGACGCCGAGGCATACGCCAGCCTGAGCGACGGGGCGCCGGAGCCGGCCGCCGGCGGCCGCTTCCCCGCCTACCGGCGCTGACGCGCGCGCAGCCGGCGCCGGATCACGTGCGGGACCTCGCGGCCCCGCTCCTGCCAGACATGCAGGCGCCCGAACTGCCACAGCTTCACCGTCCAGTTGTGCGCCAGATAGGCGGCGTCGGGGACGCGGGGCGGCGCGCCGGCCGCGGGGATGTCGTAGCCGTGGCGGCGCAGTGCGTCGCCGGCGACGGAGGCGAAGACCGCCTGCTGGGCCTCGCTCATGCCGGTCCTCCACTTGCCGACCGAGCCGGCGTCGATGCCCGCCCTGAGGCGCCTGAACCAGCCCTCCTGGCCGGGGGCGAGCCGGCCCTCGACCGACCGCTCGACCTCGAGCATGCCCGGGTCGAACCGAAGCCCGCAGAAGTCGCACACCCGCTGCACCTCGGCCGCCGGGTCGGCGACGAGGTCCTCGTAGCGCACCGTGATGACGGCGTCGGCGTAGCGGGCCGCCGCGGCGTCGCCGGCGTCGACGGCGCCGCGCCACTGGTGGGCGGCCGCCCAGTAGTTGCCCGGGCCGAACGGGACCCGCATGAGCGACATGGCGACGTCGCGGCCGTCGCGGAGCAGGTTCACGATCCGGGCCTCCGGGAAGACCCGCTTCACCTGGTCGATCTCGGTCACGTAATAGGGCGTCTTGTCGGCCCAGCGCGGCTTCCCGTGCTTGGCCGCGTAGGCCAGGTAGGGAGCCTCGAGCGCCGCCCGGTATGCCGCCGCCCCCGTCCGCCCCTGGCGCTTCGGAGGCCGCCCCGGAAGCGTCCAGGCCCGTACCTTGGGGTGCCGCCACACGGCCCGGGCGAGCCGGTCGAATTCGGCGTCGTCCTCGAACTCGCCGGCCGCCTGCGGCGCGAAGTCGACGAGGATCATCGACTCGGTCGGGATCGCGACCTCCTCGCTGCGATCGAGGATCAGGCGCAGGAGCGTCGTTCCCGACCGGTCGCAGCCCACGATGAAGAAGGGCGCCGCTCTCATCGGACGACCTCACGGTACACAGCCTCGGTCTGCGCCGCGATCGTACCCCACCCGAACGCGCCCGCCGCAGCCCGCTCGCTGGCCGCAGCGAGCTCGGCCCGGCGCGCCCCGTCGGCGAGAACGTCCGAGACCGCGGCCGCGAGCGCGTCCGCGTCGCCCGGGCGCACGAGCACGCCGAGGCCGTGCTCTTCGTGCAACTCCCGGAAGCCGCCCACATCGGAGAGCACGAGCGGCGCCCCGAAGGCGAGCGCGGCGAAGAGGACGCCGGAGCTGTCGATCCGGCGGTACGGAAGCACGACGGCGTCGGCACGGCGGAGGAGCGCCGCCAGCTCCGCGTCGGTCAGGTAGCGCGGCAGGAGCTCGACGCCGGGCTGGCCGGCCGGAAGCGCGGACAGGTCCATCATCGGCCGGCCGGCGACGACCAGGGTTGCCCCCGTGACGCGCCGGCGCACCTCCGGCCATGCCCGAAGGAGCGTGTCTGCGCCCTTGTACGCCCGGATGATGCCGGGCAGCACCGCCACCGGGCCGTCCGCCTCGACGGGAGACGCCACCGGCGGCTCGTCGCGCAGGTAGGTGAGGGCGCCGTGCGGGATCACGCGCACGCGGGCGGGGTCGACGCCGCAGCGGTCGACGAGGGCCCGGCGGCCCCAGTCGCTGTGGCAGATCACGCGGTCGAAGACGCGCGCGGTCGCGGCTGCCGAGCGTAGCCGCGACCGGCCGCCCACATTCGGTACGGGGTCGTGGGCCGTGAAGACAACCGGCATCCCCGAGGCGAGCATGCGCCGGTAGAACCGGCGCTCGAGCGGGCGCAGCACCGACCACTGCACGTGCACGACGTCCGGCCGCTCGCGCGCGACGGCGCGGCCGAGCCCGGCCAGCCCGGCCACATGCTCCCCGGCCTTCGCGACCCGGCGCAGGCCGCCGCCGACGCGGAGCCCGTTCGACCAGCGGTAGAAGCGCTCGTCGACCCGGTAGCCGTCGGGCGCGGGCGGCTCGCCGTGGACGAAGGCCGCCGTCACCAGCGTCACCTCATGCCCCCGAGCGGCGAGCGCGCGGGCGAGCTCGTGGTCGTACGGACGCGAGTATCCCGACGGATCAATCAGCGTCAAATGCAGCGAGCGGGTGGCTGAGCCTGCGGGCAAGGCAGCTCACTACACTACCCGCCCATGTCATCGAGCCCCCCGCCGTCGTCCGCCCGCGAGGTGCGGGTGACCGACTACGCGCGGCGGGCAGCCAGACGCTGGTACGTCATCGTGGTCGCGGTCGTCGTCGCGGTCGGCCTCGTCTTCCTCCACGCGGTGAGCGGGTCGCGCAACCAGTCGACGGCCACGGCCAGCGTCTACCTCGGCCAGCCGCTCGGGCCCGGTGGAAGCAGCGTCATCACCAACACGCCCCTCACGAACCCCCAGATCGCGGTCACGTACGTCAAGTCCACCTCGACGCTCGCCCAGGCGGCCAAGGCCGCGCAGCTCACCGCCTCGAAGCTCAAGAGCCACGTGAGCGTCCTCGCCACGAATCCGTCGACGGGCGGCACCGCCGGCAGCCAGAACAAGAGCTCGAGCGGCGCCGCGACGATCTCGATCACGGTCGAGGGGCCGTGGAGCCGCCAGCGGGTCCAGGCGGCCGCCGAACGGCTCGCCACCCTGCTCATCACCTACGAGAACCGATACACGAAGATCAAGAAGAGCCAGCTCGGAGACCGCATCGCTGCGGAGAAGACGGAGATCTCCGGGCTTCAGGCGACCGTCGACCGGGCAACGAACGCGCTGAAGGCGATCGACTCGTCGGGCCTCTCGGCCGTCGACAAGGCGACCACCTCCGCGGCCTGGGGGCAGGTCCTGGGCACCGCCACCCAGCAGCTCGGGGACGTGTCGACCCAGCTCTCTGACGATCAGATCGAGATCGCCGCGGTCGATTCGATCGAGTCGTCGCAGTTCATCAGCCACGCCACGGGCCGCCAGGTGAGCGCGATCAAGCGCCGCAGCTCGATCATCGTCGCGGCCTTCATCGGCCTCGTCGTGGGCGTCGCCCTTGCGCTCCTGTGGGACGCCGCCAGGGCTCGGCGGGCGACCGCCGCGGCGTAGAATTCGGGCATGGCGACACGATCCTGTCCCGACTGGCCCGACCTGCTCGAACGTGCGCCCGACCTCCAGTTCATGCACTACACGGCCGATGAGCTGCACCTCCCGCACGACGTCGTGCTCGCGCTCGGAGCCGTGCGCCTGGCCGAGCTCGAGGTGTGCGCCGACCGCACGCACAACATCTTCAACCCCGACCACACGGACCCACGCGTGTCGGACGCGCTGCGCTCGAGCTTCTGGACCGACCTGAACGACCGCGGTCCGGTGGGGTGACCGGAAGCCCCCGCGAACGGGGGTCTCGACGCGACGCGCACTCCGCCGATACGTCTCGTGGGTCACGACGCTCGACGGGGGGATGAGCCACATGGACGACTCCACGCGTGCGCCCGGGGACGGGGGAACCGGCCGGGCCGAGGCGGGGCACGCTCTGCTGGCGGCCGAGGCGGACATCCATCGCCTGCTCGTGTGGTACTACGGCTGGCACGACCCGGCCCGCGCGCACATCCGCGGCGGGGCGCACCGGATCACGGCGCTCACAGACCGCTGAGCGCGAGCTCGACCAGCTGATCGGGATCGCGGCGCACCCGCGCCGCCGCGGCCGGGGCGGGCTTCCGCTCGACGACGAGGTCGGCGAGCCGTCGCAGCGGGCGCAGCCGCCCCTCCGCGACCAGGCGCTCGTCGACGCCGCCGAGGCGCGCGGCGAGGGCGGTGTAGACGGGCGTCCCCAGCACCACCGCCTCGCGGTTCATCGTGCCGCCCGCGGACACGACGAGGTCGGCGCCGGCCACCAGGCTGGCGCCGTCGACGGCGTGCTCGGGCACGACGACGGCGGGCAGGCCGAGGCCGCGGATGCGCTCGGCCTGGGCCGGCGTCCGCGGCAGGACGACCGCCCGCACGTCCGCGCGGCGACCGAGCCGGTCGAGCACCTCGTCGAAGAGCGGGTTGGCGAACCGGTGGTAGAGGGCGACGTCCGCCGGCGTCCGCAGCACGACGCCGACCCGCTCGCCGTCGAGGCCGAGCGCCGCCGGCACAGCCGTGTCAGGCTCGAAGCCGGCGAGCGCGTACTCCTCCTTGAGGCCGGGGTAGCGCACGAGCTTCGGCGGCCGGGCGCCGTAGCGGCGCAGGCGCGCCGGCGGGATCGCCGCAGGGACGAGGATGCGCGACGCCAGCCGGCAGTTGAGCGAGTGCTGGAGGGTGGCGTACTCGTAGTCGAACATCGTCGTGTTCGGGATCCGAAGCGCCGCGCAGGCCATCGGGAGATCGGTCGAGCCGTGGGCGAGGCCCGCGTCGAAGCGGCCGCGACGGCCGAACCGCACCATCGCCGCCACCCGCTCCGACGCCGCCCGCGCCTTCCCGGCTCGCGATCCGCCGCCGTGGCGTCCGATCACGGTGTGATCGATACCCTTGAGCTGGAGCAGCTCGAGCGTCTGCGCGAACGCGCGCGCCGTCACGGCCACGTCCCAGCCGCGCTCGCGCATCCGCTCGACGAGCGGCGCGAAGACGACGACGTGCGGGGAGTTCGTGAGGTCGATCCAGACGCGCACGCGGCGCGATGCTAGCCGGTGGATGCGTCGGCCCCGCCTGCCCCGAACCGCCGGCGCCCGCGCAGCATGGGCCGAACGGGAGCTCGACGGACGTCTACCGTCCCACCGGCATGCAGACATCGAACATGGTCCAGGGTGTCGCGCTCTTCATCGCGGCGGTCGCCATTGCGACCGCTGCCGCGCTGCTGGCGATGGACGGGAAGAAGCGGGGAGCCGTGCTTGCAGCGTTGATTCTGACCGCAGTGTCGGCCTGGGCCTGGGCCGCCCTCGTCATCGTGGATTTGAGCCGATCGAACGTGGGCGGGCCCGACTGCGGCGTCATTCCGCAGCGAGGCGAGTACGTATCGGTCGTGCTGGCGCTTGCCTCATCCGTGATTCCACTGGCGCTACTTGCCGCCCAATCGAGGGTGGCTCAGCTCCGTTTCGCGGCTGCGTTGGCTACAGGCGTGGAGGCGTCGGTCATCGCGGCGAGCTTCGCCTACATCGTCACCGCCAACGCATCCTGCTAGCCACCGGCCGACCCGCTTCTACGCAGCCGCGGGCGAGGCGGCGCGCACGGCCGCCACGACCTCGCGCTGCGCCGACTCCGGGAGCGTCGGGAACATCGGTAGCGCCAGCCCCTCACGGGCGGCGCGCTCGGTCTGCGGGAGGTCGCCGGGACGGTAGCCCAGCGACGCGAACACGGGCTGGAGATGAAGCGGAGTCGCGTAATAGAACGCGGAGCCCACGCCCGCCTCGCGCAGGCGCCCCGCCAGGGCGTCCCGCTCGGGGGAGCGGACGACGTAGAGGTGGTACACGTGGCGGGTGGCCGCTGCCTCCGCCGGCAGGGCGACGAGGTCGCCGAGTCCGAGGTGCGCGTAGCGGGCAGCGACCGTGCGTCGGGCCGAGTTCCAGCCCTCGACATGGGGCAGGAGCGTGCGCAGGATCGCGGCCTGCATCTCGTCGAGCCGCGAGTTCACGCCCACGTGCTCGAATACCCGCTTGTCCTTGGAGCCGTGGAAGCGGAGCATGCGCACCCGCTCGGCAACGTCGCCGTCGCGGGCCAGCACCATCCCACCATCTCCCATCGCGGGCAGGTTCTTGGTGGGGAAGAAGGACAGGGTCGCCGCGTCGCCGAAGCTGCCGGCCGAGCGGCCGTCGCGGGTCGAGCCGAATGCCTGGGCGGCGTCCTCGATCAGCGCGACGCCGTGGCGGTCGGCGACCTCCCGGAGCGCAGCGAGGTCGGCGGGCTGGCCGAAGAGGTGCACCGCGATGATCGCCCGGGTGCAGTCGGTGACGGCGGCGTCGGCGGCCGCCGGATCGAGGTTGAAGGTGGCGAGGTCGATGTCCGCGAAGACCGGCCTGGCACCGACGCGCGCCACCGCCTCGGCGGTCGCGTAGAAGGTGTACGACGGGCACACGACCTCGTCGCCGGGGCCGACGCCGAGCGCCTCGAGCGCGAGGATGAGCGCATCCGTGCCGTTGCCGACGGCCACGGCATGGCGGGCGCAGACGGCCGCCGCCACCTCCTCCTCGAGGGCGCGCACGTTGGGGCCGAGGATGAAGCGGCCCGAGTCGATCACCTCGCACACCGCCCGTTTCACGTCGTCGAGAAGGTGCTCGTACTGGCCGCGGATGTCCATAAGAGGGACGGGCATTCTCGACACCTTAGATGGCCGGCCGGCGCCGCCGGCGCAGAAGCCAGCGGGCTGCGACGGCGACCGCGACGGCCACGACGACGTAGTCCAGGAAGCCCAGACGCCGATGCCAGGTGTCCCAGTTGGCGCCGGCGATGTCGCCGATCGCGACGAGGAGGGCGCACCACGGCAGGCAGCCCAGGAACGTCAGGAGCGAGAAGCGGCCGAGCGGCATCCGGGCGACGCCGGCCGGGAGCGAGATGAACGTGCGGACCACGGGCAGGAGGCGCGAGAAGAAGACGACCGGCGTGCCGTAACGCTCGAACCAGCGGTGCGCCTGGTCGACGTGGCGGCGGTGCCGCTCGGTGCGAAGCAGGTACGCGTCCACGCCGTACACCCCCGCCGCCCAGGCGATCCACGAGCCGACCAGGTTCGCGACGGCGCCGACGACGACGGCGGCGGCGAAGCTCATGCTGCCCTGCGAGACGAGGTAGCCCGCGTAGATCATCGTCACCTCGCTCGGCACCGGGATGCAGGCGCTCTCGAGCACCATGAGCAGGAAGACGGCCTCGAGGCCGTGCCCGGCGACGAACGTCTGGATGTGGTGGGTGAGCGACTGCACGCGCGGCGGGC
>DASQXS010000221.1:0-22829 GCA_035639615.1 Gaiellales bacterium
CCGCCTGCCTGTACGCCTGGGTAGGCGGCCCGAAGGAGCTTCGCCGCGACCGCTACTTCGTGTTCACGCCGGTGTGCGTCGTCGCGCTCCCCGCGCTCCTCGCGCTCGCCGATCTCGGCGCCGGCATCGCTGTGCTCACCCTCTCCGGCGCGGTCGGATTCGGCGCCGCCATCGCCCTCGGGCTCGCCTTTTCCACCCGGCGCCGCGGGTAGCCCGGCCGCGATGTCCGCGCTCGGCGGCAGGGCTATCCTTCGCCGCCGTGAGCCGGGAGTACATCTACAGCATGTACCGGGTGCAGAAGTTCTACGGCCCGGAACGGCAGGTGCTGCGCGATATCTCGCTCTCGTTTCTGCCGGGAGCGAAGATCGGCGTGCTCGGGCCGAACGGCGCCGGCAAGTCGACCCTGCTTCGGATCATGGCGGGCCTGGACGAGCCGTCGTCCGGCGATGCCCGCCTGGCGCCGGGCGCGACCGTCGGGCTCATGCCCCAGGAGCCCGCGCTCGACGAGGAGAAGGACGTGCGGGCGAACGTGGAAGACGGGGTCGCGGAGAAACGCGACCTGCTGCGCCGGTTCGAGGAGATCGCAGCTCGCTTCGCCGAGCCGATGTCCGATGCCGAGATGCAGGCGCTGCTCGAGGAGCAGGGGGAGGTCCAGGACCTGATCGACCGCACGGATGCCTGGAACCTCGACCGCACGCTCGACGTCGCCATGGACGCGCTTCGCTGCCCGCCCGGCGACGCCGATGTGCGGACGCTCTCGGGCGGCGAGCGGCGCCGGGTGGCCCTGTGCCGGCTGCTCCTCTCCTCGCCTGACCTGCTCCTCCTCGACGAGCCCACCAACCACCTGGACGCCGAGTCGGTGGCATGGCTGGAGCGGTTCCTCGACGAGTACCCGGGCACGGTGCTCGCCGTGACCCACGACCGCTATTTCCTCGACAACGTCGCCGGCTGGATTCTCGAGCTCGACCGCGGCCACGGCATCCCCTTCCAGGGGAACTACTCGTCGTGGCTCGAGCAGAAGCAGGCCCGCCTTGCCGCCGAGGAGAAGCAGGAGTCGGCGCGGCGGCGGACGCTCGCGCGCGAGCTCGAGTGGGTGCGCATGGCCCCGCGCGCCCGCCATGCCAAGTCGAAGGCCCGGCTGGCGGCCTACGAGCAGCTGCTCGCCCAGGAGGCGGAGGTGCGGCTCGACCGGGTCGAGATCCACATTCCCGCCGGGCCGCGGCTCGGCGACCTCGTGGTCGAGGCGCGCGGGCTCACGAAGGGCTACGGCGACCGGCTCCTCATCGACGACCTCGCGTTCTCGCTCCCCCCCGGCGGCATCGTCGGCGTCATCGGCGCGAACGGCGCCGGCAAGACGACGCTCTTCCGCATGATCGCGGGCGAGGAGGCGCCCGACGACGGCGAGCTCCGGCTCGGGCCGTCCGTCGAGCTGGCCTACGTCGACCAGGCGCGGGCGGATCTCGACCCCGACCAGACCGTCTGGAAGGAGATCTCGGCCGGGAAGGACACGATCATGCTCGGAAAGCGCGAGGTGAATTCGCGCGCGTACGCGGCGTCCTTCAACTTCCGCGGCGCCGACCAACAGAAGCGAGTCGGCGACCTCTCCGGCGGCGAGCGGAACCGGCTGCACCTGGCCAAGCTCCTGCGATCGGGCGGCAACCTGCTCCTCCTCGACGAGCCCACGAACGACCTGGACGTCGACACGCTGCGCGCGCTTGAGGAGGCGCTTCTCGACTTCGCCGGCTGCGCCGTCGTCATCTCGCACGACCGTTGGTTTCTGGACCGGGTGGCGACGCACATGCTCGCGTTCGAGGGCGATTCGCGCGTCGTCTGGTTCGAGGGCGCGTACGACGAGTACGAGCGCGACCGCCACGCTCGCCTGGGGGCCGAGGCCGATCAGCCCCACCGGATCAAGTACAAGCCGCTCGTCCGCCGCTGACCCGAACGGGGGACGCCGCCGCTCGGCGGCTCGCGCATCATGAGAGCACCCCCTCCTCGACCCTCGGAGGCTCCGTTGACGCGCGTCATCATCCTCGCAACGCTTGCGCTGGCCATGCTGGCCGCGCAGCCGGCTGCCGCGGGCGTCTCCAGCTCCGCCTACACCGGGCAGACACGGCGCGGAACATCCACGTACAGCCGCACCGCCACCGGCTCGTGCCATGCCTCCGCAGGGCTTCTCGTCACCGACCTCGTGCTTCGGTGCGCGTCGGCCCAGGGCCGCGCGAAGTCCCGCTACCACTTCACGCTCCCGAGGGACGTGAAGTCGTTCGACTGGCACGTCAACTACGCGGGTAGCCACGGCGGGGCGACGGCCTCGGTCGACCGCGCGAAGCGCGACGTGTACGTGACCGTCGAGCAGACCGACAACGGGTCGGCCGACATCGAGTCCGTGATGATCTCGTATTACTGCTGACCGCGAGCTCTCGGTGTCGACCACGTCCCTGTCCTCACCGCTGGCCCGCCCGCTCGCGCGCTACGCCGCCGTCGCGGCGGTCGCGCTCGCCGTGGCGGCGCTCGCCGGGTTCGGGGCGTGGGCGGCGAAGAGCACGGACGCCTCGACGGCGCAGGCGGCGCGCGACGGGCAGCTGAGCGCGGCCTACGAGCAGGCCCGGCTGGCAGCCGCCCAGGTGCAGGTGGCCGAGCTCAACTACCCGTTCCGGCCGACGTCGACTGCGATGGCGAGGGTCGACGCCGCCGAGGCTGCGCTGGGCGCCTCGCTCGCGGCGATCTCGAGCAACGGCGACGCATCGGACCGCGCGCTGGCCGCGCGGCTCTCGGCGCAGATGGGCGGGCTCCACGCGGCGCTCGCCCGGCTGATGGACGCCGCCAACCGCTGGGACGCGGCCGCGGTTGACCGGATCGTCCAGCATGACGTCCATCCGAAGCTCGACCAGTTGATCCGCGCCATTGACTTCGCCGCCGACGCCCACCGGGCCGGGCTCTCCGCCGGCCTCTCGAGCGCCCGCCGCTCGCAGACGATTGCGCTTGGCTCCACGCTCATGATGTCTTTCCTCGGGCTCCTGCTCACGGCCGCGGTCGCCGTCGTCCTCCGCTTCAAGCGAAACCTCGACCACGCCCGCCGCGCCGAGATCGAGCGGCTGCGGGCGGCTGCCGTCACCGACAGCCTCACGGGCCTCGCCAACCACCGGGCCTTCCACGAGCGGCTGGAGGAGCTGATCAGCGCCGACCGCGGCGTCGCGCTGGTGATGATGGACCTCGACGGGCTGAAGCACGCGAACGACTCCCGCGGGCACCAGGCCGGGGACGAGCTCCTGAAGGGGCTCGCACGGGCGCTTCGGCAGGTGGCGCCCGACGGCGACGCGTTCCGGGTCGGCGGCGACGAGTTCGCCGTCGTGCTCGAGGGCTGCACCAGCCTGGACGGCTTCCATCTCTCCCAGGAACTGCGGCACGCCCTCGGGACCGCTGCTCCGGCGAGGCCAGTCGCGGCGACGTCCGGCGTGGCCGAGCGCGATGCCGGGGAGTCCGCCCAGAGCCTCGTCCGGCGTGCAGATCTGGCGCTGATCGCCGCGAAGCGGGCGAACCGCAGCGTGCTCGTCTACTCGCCGGACGTGGACGATGCCGCACTCGCCGGCGAGGCGGCGGGGGACGGCCACCACATGAGCACGCTCGCGACCGCGCTCGCGCGGGCCGTGGACGCGAAGGATTCCCACACCCACAGCCACTGCGAGACCGTCGCCGAGCTGTGCGCGATGATCGCGGTCGAGCTCGGCCTCCCCGCCGACCGCGTCGTCCGGATCCGGCTTGCCGGGCTCCTCCATGACGTCGGCAAGATCGGCGTGTCGGACGCGATCCTGCAGAAGCCGGGACCGCTGACGGCGGACGAGATGGCCGTCATGCGGACGCACCCCACGCTCGGCGCCCACATCGTCTCGGCCGCCGAGCTCCGCGAGGAAGCGCGGTGGATCCGCCACCATCACGAGCGTCTCGACGGCCGCGGCTATCCCGACGGACTCGGGGGCGATGCGGTGCCGCTCGAGTCGCGGATCATCATGGTCGCCGACGCCTTCGAGGCGATCACGTCCGACCGCCCGTACCGGCCCCGGCGGCCGGCCGTGGAGGCGCTGGCCGAGCTCCGCCGCCACGCCGGCACGCAGTTCGATCCCCAGTGCCTGGCGGCGCTCCACCGCATCGTCGGCGACGTCCCGGCGAGCGGGAACGCCGACCTCTCGGCCGCCGCCTGATCAGCCCTCCGCGGGCGGGTCGTAGAAGTCGCCGGCGCTCGAGATGAAGATGTGCCGCACCGTGCGAAGGCCGGTCGGCTCGTCGACGCTCCCGGCCGCGATCGAGATGGTGTCGCGCCCGCGGTCCCAGAAGAGCCGGGCGCCGCAGACGGCGCAGAACCCGCGCCGGGCGCCGTCGTGCTCGTGCCAGCGCAGGTTCGCGTCGCCGGTGATCTCGAGCAGATCGCGGGCGCATGCTGTGAACCCGGCCGGGCCGCCGTGGGTGCGCCGGCAGACGCTGCAGTGGCAGACGATCACGTCACGCAGCGCGCCGTTCACTCGGTAGCGAACGGCGCCGCAGAGGCAGCCGCCGGTGTGCAGCTGGGTCATCGCGAGGCAGCGTAGATGGCGGACGCGATGACGCGCACCTGGCCGGGCAGGACACGGCCGGCTCGGCCAGCGCCGGCGAAGACGGTGCGGCGAGGGCGCCCCGGCGTGAACGCCGGCCATCCACCGCACCGGCCCTTCGACATAGCGGGAGCGGATCTCCCCCACCAGATCCGTGTGCTCGGCAGGCGCGGCGGGGCCGCCGCGGAGGGGCCCGCAGGCGCCCGAGAGGTGGAGGTCAGCTCGCCAGCCGCTGCACGGCACGGATGCGGTTCATCGCGTCGAGGGCGGCGACCTTGTACGACTCGGCCAGCGTCGGGTAGTTGAAGACCGTGTCGATCAGCACCTCGATCGTCCCGCCGGTCGCCATCACGAGCTGGCCGATGTGGACGAGCTCCGTCGCGCCCGTACCGAAGGCATGGACGCCGAGCAGGGTGTGGTCGGTGGCCGAGACGAGCAGCTTCAGCAGGCCGTGGGTGTCGCCCAGGATCTGGCCGCGGGCCAGCTCCCGGTAGCGGGCGACGCCGATCTCGTACGGGACGGCGGCGTCGGTCAGCTGCTCCTCGGTCCGGCCGACGAAGCTGATCTCGGGGATCGTGTAGATGCCGATCGGAAGCACCTGACCCATCGGCTGGCCGGCGATGCCGAACGCGTCGCATGCCGCCAGGCGGCCCTGCTCCATCGACGTCGCGGCGAGGCTCGGAAACCCGATCACGTCCCCGACCGCGTAGATGTGCTTGACGGCGGTGCGGTAGCGGGCGTTGACGGCGATCCGGCCGCGCGAGTCCGCCTCGAGCCCGGCCTTCTCGAGGTCGAGGCCGTCGGTCGCGCCCTGGCGTCCGGCCGAGTACAGGACCGCGGCGGCCGGGATGACCTTGCCGCTCGCGAGATGGGTGGCGGCGCCCGTGCGGTGCTTCGCGACGCCGGTGACGGTCTCGTCGAACCGGAAGATGACGCCGAGGTCGCGAAGGTGGTACTGGAGCGCCTCGATGATCTGGGAGTCGCAGAACTCGAGCAGGCGCCGGCGCTGCTCGACGACGGTCACCTTCGTCCCGAGCGCGGCGAACATGGACGCGTACTCGATCCCGATCACTCCGGCGCCGACGACGACGAGCGAGTCGGGCAGCCAGTCGAGGTTCAGGATGTCGTCCGAGTCGAGGACAGTGCGGCCGTCGAACGCTACCGACGCCGGCCGGGCGGGGCGGGTGCCGACGGCGATGACGATGCGCGACGCGCTCAGGTGGCGCTCCTCGCCCGACGGCGCCGTCACGCACACGGTGTGCGGATCGAGGAAGCGGCCGTCGCCGTTCAGGAGCGCAACTCGGTTTCGGGCGAGCTGGGCTCGGACGACGTCGACCTCGCGCTGGACGACGTGCTGGGTGCGGGCGAAGACGTCCTCCGAGGTGATGTCGTCCTTCACCCGGTAGCTCTGGCCGTAGATGCCGCGCTGGCTCATGCCGGTCAGGTAGACGACGGCCTCGCGCAGCGTCTTCGACGGGATCGTGCCGGTGTTCGTGCAGACGCCGCCGACCATCTCCCGCCGGTCGATGACGGCCACCTTGCGGCCGAGCTTGGCCGCCTGGATGGCGGCCTTCTGCCCGCCGGGTCCGGATCCGATCACCACGAGGTCGTAGTCGAAGCTCATGGGCACGTAATCGGCGAGCCGCATGCCCGATTGATCCGCGTCTGTCGTAGAATGCGCCGCAATGCGGGGAGGGTCATACGATTTCGTCATCGTCGGCGGCGGCTCCGCCGGGTGTCTGCTCGCGAACCGGCTCTCCGCCGACCCGTCGACCCGCGTTCTCCTTCTCGAGGCCGGCCGGCCCGACTACAGGTGGGACGTCTTCATCCACATGCCGGCCGGGCTCATGTTCCCGATCGGGAGCCGGTTCTACGACTGGAAGTACGAGTCGGAGCCCGAGCCCTTCATGAACGGCCGCCGCATCTACCACGCGCGGGGGAAGGTCCTGGGCGGGTCGAGCAGCATCAACGGGATGATCTTCCAGCGCGGCAATCCGCTCGACTACGAGCGCTGGAGCCGCGACCCGGGCCTCGAGGCGTGGGACTACGCCCACTGTCTGCCGTACTTCAAGCGCATGGAGACGTGCACGGCGGGCGCTGACGACTTCCGCGGCGGCGACGGCCCGCTCGTCCTCGAGCGCGGACCCGCCACGAGCCCGCTGTTCACGGCGTTCTTCGAGGCGGTGGAGCAGGCCGGCCTTCACCTGACCGACGACGTGAACGGCTACCGGCAAGAGGGCTTCGCCGCCTTCGATCGCAACGTCCACCGGGGCCGGCGGCTGAGCGCCGCCCGGGCGTATCTGCATCCGGTCATGGGGCGCACGAACCTCACCGTGAAGACGCGTGCCTTCGTGAAGCGGGTGCTCTTCGACGGCACGACAGCCGTCGGGGTGGAGTACAGCGAGCGCGGCGGATCCGCGCGCCGCGCGTATGCCAAGGAGACGATCCTGTGCGGCGGGGCGATCAACTCGCCGCAGATCCTCCAGCTGTCCGGCGTTGGCAACGCGGCCGAGCTCGAGTCGCTCGGTATCAAGGCCGTACACGACCTGCCGGGCGTCGGCGAGAACCTGCAGGATCATCTCGAGGTGTACGTCCAGTACGGATCGAAGCTGCCCGTTTCGGTCTCGCCCGCGCTCAAGTACCGCAACCGGCCGGGCGTCTATCTGCGCTGGCTGCTCCAGCGCGCCGGGCCGGGGGCCACGAACCACTTCGAGGCCGGCGGCTTCGCGCGAAGCAACGAGACCATCGCCTACCCGAACCTGATGTTCCACTTCCTCCCGCTCGCAATTCGCTACGACGGCTCGAAGCCGGCCGGCGGCCATGGCTATCAGGTCCACATCGGCCCGATGTACTCCAACTCGCGCGGCACGGTCAAGATCACCACTGCCGACCCCCGCGTCCACCCGGCGCTTCGGTTCAACTATCTGTCGACGCCCGAGGACCGAAGCGAGTGGGTCGAGGCGATCCGGCTCGCCCGGCGGATCCTGAACCAGCCGGCCTTCGATCAGTTCAACGCCGGCGAGCTGTCGCCCGGCGTCGAGGTCGAGACCGAGGAGCAGGTGCTCGACTGGGTGGCCCGCGACGGTGAGACCGCGCTCCATCCCTCCTGCACGTGCAAGATGGGCGTGAACGACATGTCCGTCGTCGACCCATCGAGCATGCGCGTCCATGGGCTGAACGGCCTGCGCGTGGTCGACGCGTCGGTGATGCCGTACATCCCGAACGGCAACATCTACGCTCCCGTCATGATGGTCGCCGAGAAGGCCGCCGATCTGATCCTGGGCTCGACGCCGCTCGCGCCGCTCGAGGTTCCCTTCTACCGCCACCAGGCCGCGGCCGTCGGCAGCTGACACCACCGGTGGCCGAGTACCGCGTCACCTGGTGGGCTGAGATTCCGTCTCTCGTGACGGCCCGCGACGCGTCCGGCGCGACGGCGAAGGTGCAGCTGCCGGACCGGTTCCAGGAGGCGATCGACGAGGCGGCGATGCGGCGGGGGATGGCCGGCTCGGACGCCTACCTGGAGCAGTGGCACCACGACGAGTGGCGCGAGGACGGCGGGTCGGCCGAGGAGGTCGCGGGCCGGGTCGCCGCCGAGCTCGACGCCCAGCATCCGCCGGACCGGCTCGCGGGGATGGTGGGCGGATGAACCCTCGGGCGGCCGCCCTCCTCGAGCTTCTGGACTCTGGTGCGGTGGTGCTCGGGGACGGGGCGATGGGGACGCTCCTCCAGACGCGCGGGATCGAGCCAGGCGGCGCGGCGGAGCTCTGGAACGTCGAGCACGCCGACACGATCGCGACCGTCCACGAGGAGTACGCCCAGGCCGGGGCCCGGCTGGTCACCACCAACACGTTCGGGGGAACGAGCGCGCGGCTGGCGATGCACGGCCTCGAGGACCGCGTGGCGGAGCTGAACCTGGCGGGCGCCCGGATCGGCCGGGCGGTGGCCGACCGTCGCGACGGCTGGGTGCTCGGCGACGTCGGCCCGAGCGGCGAGCTGATCGCCCCGCTCGGCGTGCTCGAGCCGGACGAGGCGAAGGCGATGTTCGCCGAGCAGATCGCGGCGCTCGCGGAGGGCGGCGTCGACCTGATCCTGATCGAGACGATGAGCGACCTCGCCGAGGCCACGGCCGCCGTCGCCGCGGCGACGGAGACCGTCCCGGAGCTCCCAGTCGCGGCCACCCTGACGTTCGACACCCACGGGCACACGATGATGGGCGTGAGCCCGGGGCAGGCGGCCGCGGCGCTGGCGGGGCTCGGTGCTCGGATTGTCGGCGGGAACTGCGGCAACGGGCCACAGGAGATCGGGCCGGTCATGGCCGAGATGGCCGACCATCGGCCGCCCGGCGTCCATCTCATCGCCCAGAGCAACGCCGGCCTGCCGAAGATGCACGGGGCCGAGTTCCGCTACGACGGGACGCCCGAGGTGATGGCCGAGTACGCCGTCCGCATGCGAGAGCTGGGCGTCGGGGTCATCGGGGCGTGCTGCGGCTCGACACCGGCCCATGTGGCCGCGATGCGCGCGGCGCTCGACCTGGCGCCGACCGGGGCGTAGGCTTCAGTCGGTCCACCACTCCTGCGCCATGTCGGCGTCGTTCTTCTGCCCGCGGGTCGGCGCGCCGAAGGCGATGATCTCGAGGCCGTCCGGCCCCGCCTCGAAGCCGCGCATCGTCTCGGGCGGCACCCGCAGCACATCCCACGCCTTCAGGTCCACCACCTCGTCGCCGAGCTTCGCCCGGCCCCCGCCGCGCACGACGACGTAGAGCTCCTCCTGGTGCTGGTGGCGGTGGCCGAACGGGATGCGGAACCGGGGCCCCAGCCGCTGGTAGCTCAGCCCCGAGTGCTCGAGCTCGAGCTCCGACCGCGCGAAGCGCGCCTCCAGGTACGGCGAGAGCCCGAACCGCACCGCCGAGTCCTCGATCTCCTTGATGTTCTTGAGCGTGTACGCGGCCTTCGTCTCGGTTCCCATGCCGACCTCCCCGTGTGTGGCCGTGATGGAGGCTACCCAGGATGCCCCACCGTGATGCCCACCCCTCTAAGGGCGGTAGAGGCCCGGCCAATCTCCGGACGGAGACGGGGCCGTCTGCCTCCATCAGCCCTGAAACAAGTGGACCAGGTCCGGCTGTTTCAGCCGTGAAACAAAGGGACCAGGTCCAGCTGTTTCAGCCGTGAAACAAAGGGACCAGGTCCAGCTGTTTCAGGTTGGAGCTTGCATCGGCACTGTCCGTGACAGTCTCGTAACGGGGGTCGGGCATACCCTCGATCGCGTGGGTCGGAACAAACGCATCCAGGTTGCGGACATGCTCGTTCACGTGACCGCCCGGGGGAACCTCCGCCGGGACATCTTCCTCTCGCTCGACGATCGAACGGCGTTCCTGGGCTTCGTCGCGTACGCGTGCGAAGTAGACGGCCTCATCTGCCACGCGTTCTGCCTCATGACCAACCACTACCACCTGCTCCTCGAAACGCCCGAGGCCAACCTCGCGAAGGCGATGCATCGGATCAACTGCCTCTACGCCAATCGGTTCAACCGCGTGTACCAGACCGAGGGCCACGTGTTCGAGCGGCCCTACCGGTCATGGGTGGTGCGGGACGATCGGCGGGGGATGGTCTCGGTGCGCTACATCGTCCGAAACCCGATCGCGGCGGGCCTCTGTAAGGCGCCGGAGCACTGGAAGTGGTCGAGCCATGCGGCCACCGTGGGGCTCGAGCCGCGGCCGGCGTTCCTCACGACGGAACGCGTCCTCGGCTGGTTCGGCGGACGGGATGAGGCGCCCGGCCGGTATCGGGCCTTCGTCGACGCGGCTGTTGACCAGACCTCTGGGCGACCTTCTCTGGAGGTGCTCCTCCGGAGCGGTTTGTTCCGGGATGCCGTCGAGGCGCACGACCGCTATGGGTACCGGCTGCGAGAGATCGCGCCACACATCGGTGTCTCCCCGGCCACGCTCTGTCGCAGGCTGCGCAGCCTCCGGGCCTCTTACTGAGCCGTGAACCGATACGTGAGCGCCGAGCTTCGCCCCTCCAGCCGGGCCGGAGCATCCGCCGGCAGCTGGAGCGTGACGCACAGCCACTCCGTCGCCCCGGCGGCGAGGCCGCCGAGATCCCACGGCCCGCCGGATGCGACCGGCTTCCACCCGAGCAGCTCCGTCTGCCGGCCGGGGCAGCGCAGATCGGCCGCGTTCCCGCCCGAGACCCACGGCGCCGAGCAGCGATCGACACGAATTCGGAGGCCGAACTGCGCGTCGCGATCGAGTTGCGAGGACGGCGCGGCCGATACGGTGAGCTGGATCGTCTGGAGGCGGCCGCTTCCCCGGTTCTCGACGGTCGCCGTGCGCTCGGCCCGGTCGCCGGCCGCCATGTTCGCGACCGCAGCGGAGAGCCCGTTCATGCCACCCGTCGTGACGGCGATCGATCCGTGCCCGGACGGAGTGGCCAGCGCCGACGCCGTCCGCGCGACGGCCACCACGGCGTAGAACACGCCGAGCAGCGCGAGAACGGCAGTCGTGAGGGCCACCGCGCGCAGGCGCGGCCGCCTGTGGGTCCGTCCGTGGCCCACCGAGCTCCCTTCCATGGAATTCGTCGTCGCACGCCACCGGGCGCGCACTCCGAGAGATCGGCCAGCTCGGCACGAAATCGCGACCCGGAAGGGGGAATTCACTCCCAGCCGGTGCGGCGGCGGAGCCAGCGCGTGGCCGCCTCGCCCTGCGCGAGCTGCCGGCGCAGCGTCGGCAGGCCGGGCGGGTCGGGCTCGCGGCCGTTGGCGACGAAGAGGCCGGTGAGGCCGCAGAGCATCGCCGTCACCGCCTCCGGATCAGCCCTGCGCGCGACGGGGTGGTCATCGAACACTTCCCACGGCTCCGGCCCGCCCTGCATCGCCACGCTCGGCAGCATGCACAGGAGGTCGACCCAGGCCGCGCCGACCGCGGCGTGCGGCCAGTCGACGACGACGACGCGACCGTCCGGCGTGAAGATCAGGTTGTCGGCGCGCGGGTCGACGTGGAGCAACGTCTCTCCCGCCGCCAGGGCGCCCCATCGGGCCTCCCACTCGGCGAGGCGAGCGAGGTTGCGGAGAAGCCAGGGGTCGATGCCGGCGAGCGGGTCGCCGCTCCGCCGCAGGTCGCGAAGGCGCCGGAGACCGTCGAAGGTGTCGGCGTGGGCCAGAGCGAGCGGCTCGACCTCGATCGGCGTCGGCGTGAGCGCCTCTGCAAGCTGGGTGACGGCGTCCAGGACGAGCCGTAGCTCATCCGGCCGCCACGGCAAGATCGGCTGCCGGCCCTCGATGTCCTCGTAGACCAGGGCGCCTCGCTCACCGCCTTCACGAACGCCCGCCGCCCGTCGGCGAGCCGCAGCCGCGCCGCCACTCCGGGCGAGAACCCGCCGGGCTGCGAGCGGGCCTCGACGACCACCTCTCCGAGCACCCGTTCGACGGCGGATCGTACCGACCCGGGCATCTCGGCCCAGGCCGTGCGGACGCCGGTCGCCGGCGGGAACTCGGGCCCCATCACGCGACCGGTGTCGGGGGCGGCTCGCCGGCGAGGACGGCGACGGCGTTCCGCGCGGCCAGCACGGCCATCGCCGTTCGCGTCTCGATGGTGGCCGACCCGAGGTGGGGGATGAGGACGACGTTCTCGAGCCCGAGCAGCCCGGGGTGGACGTCCGGCTCGTGCTCGAAGACGTCCAGCCCGGCGCCGGCGATCGTGCCCGACCGGAGCGCGTCGACGAGCGCCGCCTCGTCCACGACCGGCCCGCGGGTCGTATTCACCAGGTAGGCCGACGGCTTCATCCGCCGGAGCGCGGCCGTATCGATCAGGTGATGCGTCCGGTCGTTTAGCGGGACGTGCAGCGACACGACGTCCGCCTCTGCCAGAAGCTCGGCGAGCGGCAGGAGCCGGGCGCCGAGCTCGGCCTCGACGGCAGGGTCGGCCCGGCGCCGGCCCGCATAGGCGATCTCCATCCCGAACGCGCGGGCGCGCCGGGCGGTCGCGCATCCGATCTGGCCGAGGCCGACGATGCCGAGCGTCTTGCCCTGGAGGCCGGCGCCGAGCATGAAGAACATGCTCCACGTCCACGTCCCGCCGGAGCGGACCAGCCGCTCGCCCTCGCCGAGCCGGCGCGTGACCATGAGGACCAGTGCGAAGGCGATGTCGGCCGTCGCCTCAGTGAGGACGCCGGGCGTGTTCGTGACGACGACGCCGCGGCTCGCGCAGGCGGCGACGTCGATGTTGTTGAAGCCGACCGCGACGTTCGCCACCACCTTCAGGCCGGGCCCGGCCGCATCCAGGAATGGGTCGTCGACACGGTCGTGGAGTAGCGTCACGACCGCGTCGGCCCCAGCCACGGCCGCATGCAGCTCCGCCGGCTGTAGGGGGCGGTCGTGGGGCGAGAGCCACACCTCGCCGGCGGCGCGCAGGAGGTCGAGCGCCGTCTCGGGGATCCGGCGCGTGACGACGATCCGCGCCACGATCCCTAGACCGCGACCGCCTCGAGGAGGCCTGCCATCTCCTGTAGCGCGTGCTCGATGTTCTCGAGCGAGTTGGCGTAGGAGAGGCGGAGATGCCCGCGGCCGTGGGCGCCGAAGTCCGTGCCGGCCAGCACCGCCACCCCGGCCTCGTCCAACAGCCGCGCGGCCAGCGTCCGCTCGTCGATTCCGGTCGCCGTCACGTTCGGGAAGGCGTAGAAGGCGCCCCGCGGCATGACGCACGTCACACCCGGAAGCTCGTTCAGCCCCGCGACCAGCACCTGGCGGCGGCGCGAGAACTCGGCCAGCATGGCGTCGACCGCGTCGTGCGGGCCGGTCAGCGCCGCGACGCCGGCGAGCTGCACGGCCGGCGCGGTGCACGCCACCGAGTTGATGAGGAAGCGGGTCAGCGGCTCGACGAGCGGCTCCGGCACGGCGGCGTAGCCAAGCCGCCACCCCGTCATGGCGTAGGTCTTCGAGAACCCGTCCAGGAGGATCGTCCGGTCGAGCAGCCCGTGGGCGGCGACGGAGTCGTGCACGCCGTAGTACAGGAGCTCGGAGTAGACCTCGTCCGAGAGGATCCAGCAGTCGTGGTCGGCGAGCACGTGGGCGATCTCGGCGTTCAGGCGGTGGTCGAGGGCGCCGCCGGTCGGGTTCGCCGGCGAGTTCAGGATGACCATCCGGGTGCGCGGCGAGAGCCGCTCGGCCAGATCCGCGGCGGTGAAGGCGAACCCCGTCTGCTCGGTGATCTGGAGCGGGACGGCGGTGGCGCCCGACCAGTTGATCGCCGACTCGTAGATCGGATAGCCGGGATTGGGATAGATGACCTCGTCGCCGTCTCCCGCCACGGCGAGCACGCCGAAGAAGAGGAACCACTTCGCTCCCGGGGCCACGAGGACGCGGCCGGCGTCGACGGGGACGCCGCGGCTGCTGGCGAGGTGCGCCGCCGCGGCCTCGCGGAGCTCGGGCAGCCCCGGCGCGGCGCAGTAGTGCGTGTGGCCGTCGCGGAGCGCGCGGGCTCCCGCCTCGACGACGTGGGCCGGCGTCGAGAAGTCCGGCTCGCCGATCTCCAGGTGGATGATTCGGCGCCCCTGCGCCTCGAGCGCCTTCGCCCGCGCAAGGACCTCGAACGCCCGCTCGGTGCCCAGCCGCTCATAATGCCCTGCCAGTCGCATCGCGCCCTCCGTCGTCAGTCGCCGAGCTCCGCCCGGCGGGCCGTCACGTACGCCTCCAGCTCCTCGCGCACCGCCGCATCGAGCGGCGGCGCCTCGTACTCGTCGAGCGTCGCCCGCCAGATCTCCCCGGCGCGCGCGAGCGCGTCGCGGCCGCCGAGCCGCTGCCAGCGCTCGAAGTTCTCGGTCGACGAGAGCAGCGGCCGGTAGAAGCAGTCGCGGAACCGCTCCAGCGTGTGCGCGGCGCCGAGGAAGTGGCCGCCGTGGCCGACCTCCTCGTGGGCGTCGAACGCGAGGCTGGCCTCGTCGATCTCGAGCGGGGTGAACTCCTCCTGGAGCATCCGCAGGATCTCGACGTCGATGACGAATTTCTCGTAGCTCGAGACGAGGCCCGACTCGAGCCATCCCGCCGAGTGCATGACCCAGTTCGCCCCGGCGAGGAACGTCGGCAGCATCGTCATGAGCGCCTCGTAGGCGGCCTGGGCATCGGCGGTCTGGCTCGACGTGAGCCCGCCCCCCGACCGCCACGGCAGGCCGAAGTGGCGGGCCATCTGCCCGGTGCAGAGGAGCCCGAGGGCCGACTCGGGCGTCCCGAAGCTGGGAGACCCCGACTGCATGTCCGTGTTCGAGAGGAACGAGCCGAACACCACCGGGCAGCCCGGCCGCAGGAGCTGCGCGAGGGCAATCCCGGCGAGCGCCTCGGCCATCTGCTGGACGAGGGCGGCGGGCACCGTCACCGGCGACATCGCGCCCATGAGCAGGAAGGGCGTGATCACGACCGGCTGCCCGGCCCGGACGTACTCGAACATCGCGGCGAGCATGCGGTCGTCGTAGCGGAGCGGCGAGTTCACGTTGATGAGCGAGATCACGGCCGGCGTCCGCTCGATCGCCTCCCGGCCGCCCAGCAGGATCTCGGTCATGCGCAGCGTGTCGGCGGCGTTCGGGCCCGAGGTGACCGAGCCCATGTACGGCTTATCGGTCAAGGTCTGGAGCGCGAAGACCATGTCGAGGTGGCGCGAGTCCAGCGGGCGGTCGTTCGGCTCGCAGATCGTGCCCCCGGCGGAGTCGAGCTGCGGGAACGCTTGCGCCAGGCGGCAGAAGTTCTCGAAGTCGGCCATCGTCGCGTCCCTGCGGGTCGCGCCCTCGCGGACGAACGGCGGCCCGTACACGGCCCCGAACGCCATCCCGTCGCCGCCGATGTGCACGGCGTGCTCGGGATTCCGGGCCTGGAGGTCGAACTCGGGCGGCGCCTTCGCCACCTGCTCGAGCACGAACTCCGGGTCGAGCCAGACGGTGGCGCCCTCGGTCCGCTGCCCGGCGGCTGCGAACACCTTGACCGCCTCCGGCAGAATGAACTCGATCCCGATCTCGGAGACGATGCGGCGCCAGCCGCGATCCAGGGTGGCGACGGCCTCCTCCGAGAGGATCTCGTACCGCGGCATCCTGTTGACGAACATCCCCGCGCTCCCCTAAGATTCCTGCATGTGGAACGAGTGTTTCACATGACGGAGCGTAACGCAATGACCGGGGCGCGCTCGATCGATCGCGCCGCGGGGCTGCTCGTGCTGATCGTGGAGGCCACGGGCGCCACGAGCGTCGGCGAGCTCGCGGAGCGGAGCGGCTTGCCGAAGAGCACGGTATCGCGGGCCGTCTCGGCGCTCGAGCGCCGCGGCCTCGTCCAGCGTGACGGTGCCCGCGGCGGCGTCAGGCCCGGCCCCGTGCTCCTGGGGCTCGCCCGGCGGGGGATGTCGGACCGCGACCTGGTCCAGGTGGCGGGCTCGGCCCTCAGGCGGCTCGCCGACGCGAGCGGCGAGACGATCAACCTCGCCGTGCCGACGCCGCTCGGCGTCGAGCACCTGGCCCAGATCGACAGCCGCCACTTCATCGGGTCGACCAACTGGATCGGCCGCCGGGTGCCGCACACGACGACGGCGGTCGGCAAGGTCTTCCTCGCCTTCGGCGCCGTGCCGGTGGGGCCCGAGCACGCGCCGCTCGAGCCCCAGCTCGATGCCGTCCGCGCCCGCGGCTACGCCACCGCCGTCGGCGAGCTCGAGCCCGGCCTCGCTGCGATGGCCGCCCCGGTCCGCGATGCCGGCGGCGGGACGCTCGCGGCGCTCTCGATCTCCGGCCCCGAGCACCGACTGGGGGCGGCCCGCATGGTCGAGCTCGCCCCGGTGCTGATCGACGCCGCCGCCGAGGTCTCGGCGCGTTTGGGATATCGCACCACGACGCAAGGAGCAGCATGACCCACGACGAGATCCTTCAGGGGCTCTACGACAACACTCTGGTGGGGAACGCACCCGCGGTGCGCGAGCTGACCGAGCAGGGCCTGGCCGACGACCTCGAACCGGAGAAGATGCTCTACGACGCGCTCATCCCCTCGCTCGAGGAGGTGGGGGCCCGGTTCGAGCGCGGCGACTTCTTCGTTCCCGAGATGCTGATCGCAGCGCGCGCGATGCAGGGCGCGCTCGACATCCTGCGCCCCCTCCTCGCCGAGACCGGCGCGAAGCCGATCGGGACGTTCGTGATGGGCACCGTCAAGGGCGACGTCCACGACATCGGCAAGAACCTCGTGAACATCATGCTGGAGGGCGCCGGCTTCACGGTCTTCGATCTGGGCGTGAACGTCGCGCCCGAGAAGTTCGTGGAACAGATCCAGGCGCACGAGCCGGACATCGTCGGCTTCTCCGCCTTCCTCACCACCACGATGCCGATGTTCAAGGCCAACATCAACGCCATCGAGAAGGCCGGGCTGCGCGACAAGGTGATCGTGATGGTCGGCGGGGCGCCGGTGACCCAGGAGTACGCCAACGCCGTGGGCGCCGACGGGTACGCGGCCGACGCCTCCACGGCGGTGCGGATGGCGAAGGAGCTGATCGAGCATCGCCGGGAACCGGCGGCCGTGTGATGGGCGTCGTGACGGCGGTGGAGGCGGCCGTCAAGAAGCCCGTCTTCGGCTGCCAGATGTGCGGGCAATGCGTGCTGCACTCGACCGGGATGACCTGCCCGATGAACTGCCCGAAGACGCTTCGCAACGGCCCGTGCGGCGGTGTCCGCGCCGACGGCGGCTGCGAGGTGAAGCCGGAGATGCGCTGCGTCTGGCTCAAGGGCTACGAGCGCTCGCGCCGGCTACCGCTGCTGCCCCGGTCGTGGCGGGACGAGTTCGACCACCTGCGCCCGCCTGTCGACAACCGTCTCCGCGGCACCTCGTCGTGGATGAACCTCGTGCGCGGCCGCGACCGCGAGCGGCCGGACGGCTGGAAGGCGGCCGAGGATTGAGCCGGCTCGAGGAGGCGATCCGCGAAGGCCGGTTCGTGGTGACGGCCGAGATGCCCACGATCGACGGCGGCGGCCTCGAGGAGGTGCGGTTCCAGCTCGAGCCGATGGCGCCGTATCTCGACGCCGTGAACGCGACCGACAACACCGCCGCCCACGCCCACGCCTCGCCGCTCGCGGTCGCGATCGCCCTGCGCGACGCCGGCGTGGAGCCGATCATGCAGCTCGTCTGTCGCGACCGGAACCGGCTCGCGCTCCAGGCCGACATCGTCGGCGCGACGATGCACGGCGTCGAGAACATCTCGTGCCTCACCGGCGACGACGTCACGGCCGGCGACGAGCCGGAGGCGCGGCGCGTATTCGACCTCGACAGCCCGACGCTGATCGCGACGGCGCGGGGTATCGCCGAGGGCCGGTACCTGTCGGGCCGGGCGGTCGAGCCCCTGCCGCACCTCTTCCTCGGTGCCGTGGAGAACCCTGGCGCGCCGCCGTACGAGTACCGGGTCGCGCGCGCCCTCAAGAAGGCGCGCGCGGGCGCCCGCTTCCTGCAGCTGCAGATCTCGTTCGAGCCGGAGCGGCTCGACGCGTTCATGGCGGAGGCGGTGAGCAGCGGCCTCGCCGAGCAGGTCGCCATCCTGCCGTCGATCACCATCCTGCGGTCGCCGCGCGCGCTTCGGTTCATGAATGACCACGTGCCCGGCATCTCCGTGCCGGCGGACGTGATCGGCCGCGTCGAGTGCGCCCCCGACCATCTCGAGGCATGTCTCGATCTGGCCTACGAGCAGGCGGCGCACGCGATGTCCCTCCCGGGCGTCGCCGGCCTGCACTTCATCAGCTTCCGCAAGGACGCCGGCATCGCCAAGACCTGCCGCCGGCTGGGAATCCCGACGTACGCTGAAAGGGTTGAGCATGGATACGGTTCTCCAGTCGCGGTCTAGGACGGTCACGATCGGCGCCGGCCGGCCGTTCTGCATCATCGGCGAGCGCATCAACCCGACCGGCCGGAAGGCGTTCCAGGCGCAGCTCCAGGGCGGCGACCTCTCCCAGATCGAGGTCGACGTCGCCGAGCAGGTGGCCGGCGGCGCCGACGTCCTCGACGTGAACGTCGGCGACCCGCTCGCCGACGAGGTCGAGCTCATGCGCCGCGCCGTGCCGATGGTGCAGGGGCTCACCGACCTGCCCCTCGTCATCGACTCGTCCGTGATCGAGGCGCTCGAGGCGGGGCTGACCGCGTACGAGGGCAAGGCGCTCGTCAACTCCGTCACCGGTGAGGACGAGCGGCTCGAGGCGATCCTGCCGCTCGTCGCCAGGCACGGCGCGGCGGTCATCGGCCTCGCCAACGACGACGAGATCCCGATGGAGCCGGAGCGGCGGCTCGATGTGGCGAAGAAGATCGTGTCGGCCGCCGGCGACCACGGGATTGGGCCCGAGGACGTCGTGATCGATCCGCTGGCGATGCCGGTCGGGGCCGAGCCGCGGGCCGTGACGCTGTTTCTCGAGACTGTGCGGCTCGTCCGCGACCGCCTGGGCGTGAACATGATCTGCGGCGCGTCGAACACCTCGTTCGGCCTCCCCGGGCGGCACACGCTCAACGCGAGCTTCCTTGCCGTGGCTGCCAGCCACGGCCTGACGAGCGCGATCATGGACGCGCGCGCGCCGGCGTGCGTGGAAGGGGTGCGGGCGGCGGACTTCCTGCTCGGCCACGACGATTGGGGTGCCCGCTGGATCGCCGCACACAGGGCGAAACAGGCGGCGGCCCCCGCGTGACGGACGCAGCGGTCGAGACCGGCACGGGCCGCGTCAGGCTGAGCTTCAAGCCGGAGGGCGGCGAGGTGCGCGTGCCGGTCGGGACGACCGTCTTCGACGCGGCCTCCTGGAACGGCATCGCGATCGACTCCACCTGCGGCGGCCACGGCACCTGCCGCAAATGCAAGGTGCGGGTCGTCCGCGGCGAGGTTCCGGTCGACACCGTCGACCCGCGCGCCTTCTCGCCCGACGAGCTCCGCCAGGGCTGGCGGCTCGCCTGCCGCGCGGCCGCCGCCGGTGACCTCGAGATCGACGTCCCGCCGCTCCAGACCCGGCCCAAGGCCGCGCTCGTCGGCGTCGGCCGCCACGTCATCCTGCGGCCGTCGGTGCAGAAGCGCCACCTCGAGCTGGCCGAGCCGTCCCTCGACGACCAGGCATCGGACACCGAGCGGATCGCACGCGCGGTCGACGACATCGATGTCCGCTTCCATCCCGGCGCCCTGCGGACGCTGGGGCGGACAATGCGGGCAGCGCACTTCGACGTGACGGCGGTCATCTGCGACGAGCTCCTGATCGACGTCGAGGCCGGCGACACGACCGGCCGCCGTCACGCGATCGCCTTCGACCTCGGCACGACGACCGTCGTCGCCACCCTGCTCGACCTGAACACCGGCCAGCCGGTCGGGGTGCGCTCCGTCCTGAACCGCCAGCAGCCGTTCGGCGCCGACGTGATCTCGCGGGTGTCGGCGACGATGATGGACGCCGACGCGCTCGAGTCGCTGCAGGCCCGCGCCGCCGAGACGCTGAACCAGCTCGCCGCCGAGGTGTGCGACGAGGCCGGCGTCGCGGCCGAGGACGTCTACGAGATGGTGCTCTGCGGGAATGTGACCATGACCCAGATCGCGCTCGGCATCGACCCGGAGCCGCTGGCGATGGCGCCCTTCATCGTCGCCGCGCGGCGGCTGCCGCCCGTGACCGCGGCCGACTTCGGCGTCCGCATCCATCCCCGGGCGCCGGCGTTCGTCTTCCCCGCGCTCGGCGCGTACGTGGGCGGCGACATCGTGTCCGGCATGCTGGCGACCGGCCTCACCCGCGACCGCCGGCTGCGCCTCTTCATCGACGTCGGCACGAACTCCGAGATCGCCCTCGGCTCGAACGAGCGCGTCGTGGCGACGGCCGCCCCGGCGGGGCCGGCGTTCGAGGCGGCCCAGATCCGCTGCGGCATGCGCGCCGCCGAGGGCGCGATCGAGGGGGTCAAGATCGACGGCGACGATCTCGAGCTCGAGGTGATCGGCGATGCGCCCCCGGTCGGCATGTGCGGCTCGGGCCTCGTCGACGCCGTCGCCCAGCTCGTCACGTCGGGGCTGCTCGACCACTCCGGCCGGTTCGTGACAGACGATGAGGCGCGGGCAATGCACCCGGCGCTTGCCGGGCGCCTCGTCAAGGTCGGCGAGGAGCGCGTATTCGTGCTCGCGTGGCGCGGCGACGACCCGGCCAACGCCGTCTACCTCTCCCAGCGCGACGTGCGCGAGCTCCAGTTCGCCAAGGCATCGATCGCAACCGGGTGGCGGATCCTCATGGGCGAGCTCGGTGTGGCGCCCGACAACGTCGCCCAGGTGCTGCTCGCAGGCAGCTTCGGCTCGTACCTCTCCCCGGCGAGCGCGGTCCGGATCGGGCTCGTCCCGCGGCTGCCGCTGCCGCGGATCGTGTCGGCAGGGAACGTCGCCGGCGAGGGGGCGAAGATGGCGGCGCTCTCGCTGCGCGAGCGGGCGGCGGCGGACGCCATCCTCGAGGAGGTGGAGTACGTGGAGCTCTCGGGCCGGGCGGACTTCAACGACATGTTCGTCGACCAGCTGGCGTTCCCGGGATGAGGCGCGTCGGCGTCATCGCCTGCGGCGCCCTCGCCCTGCATGTGCGGGCGATCGCCCGTCGCCGTGGCTGGCCGGTCGACGTCCACCCGCTCCCGCCCGAGCTGCACAATCGGCCGGATCGGATCGCACCGGCCGTGGCCGCGCTCATGGCCGAGCTGCGCGACCGCTACGACCGAACCGTGGTCGCGTACGCCGACTGCGGCAGCCTCGGCGCGATCGACGGGCTCGGCGTCGAGCGGCTCGCCGGCGACCACTGCTACGACATCTTCGGCGCGGCGGAGGTGCGCGCGGCGATGTACCAGGAGCCGGGGACGTACTTCCTGACGGACTTCCTCGCGCGCACGTTCGACCGCACGGTGTGGCGCTCGCTCGGGCTCGACCGCCATCCGGAGCTGCGCGACGACTACTTCGGGAACTACCGCCGGGTCGTGTATCTGGCCCAGCGGCCGACGCCCGCCCTCCTCGGGGCGGCGCGCAGGGCCGCATCCCGGCTCGGGCTGCCGCTCGAGGTGCGCGAGGTGGGAGAGGGCGGGCTCGAGCGCCGGCTCGAGGAGCTTGTCGGTGGCTGAGCCCGTGACCATCCGCGGCGCCATCCTGCCCGCTGCTGGGACGGCGCTTCGCGTCGTCGAGCTCGAGCTCGCGCCGCCCGGACCGGGGGAGGTGCGCGTCCGTCTCCACGCGAGCGGCGTCTGCAGCGACGATCTGAACGTGATCGACGGCTCCGTCGAGGTGCCGTGCCCCGTGGTGCTGGGCCACGAGGGGTCGGGGGTCGTGGAGGAGGTCGGCGAGGGGGTGCGCGACCTCGCCGTCGGCGATCACGTCGCCCTCTCCTGGGCCCCCTACTGCGGGACATGCGAGCAGTGCCGGCGCGACCTTCCCCACCTGTGCGGCACGGCGTGGCCGCTCATGCTCGCCGGCGGCCTCCTGGACGGGACGACGCGGCTGTCCTTCGGCGGCGCGACGGTGCACCACTACTGCTTCCTGTCGTCGTTCGCCGAGCGCGCCGTCGTCCCCGAGCGATCGTGCATCCGAATCCCGGAGGAGGTGCCGTTCGCGGTGGCCGCGCTCGTCGGCTGTGCCGTCACGTCCGGGGTCGGTGCAGTGTGGCGGACGGCGGGCGTCGCGTCCGGCGAGCGGGTGGCGGTGTTCGGCCTGGGCGGCACGGGCCTGTCGGCGGTGCTGGGAGCGGTGGTGGCCGGGGCCGGCAAGATCGTGGCCGTCGACGTCCGCCCCGACCGGCTCGAGCGGGCCCGGGAGCTGGGTGCGACCGCGGCGGTCGAGTTCTCCGGGTCGCCCGAGGACGTGGCGGCCGCAGTCGTCGAGGCGAGCGGCGGCGGGGTCGACTACGCGTTCGAGTCGCGCGGCCGGCCGGCGGCGGTGCGGGCGGCGTTCCTGTCGACCCGCGCCCACGGCGCCGTCGTGATGATGGGGATCCCCCGCGCCGACGCCGAGATCGCCCTGCCGGCGATCACGATCCCGCGCATGGAGCGGCGCCTGCTCGGGTCGATCTACGGCTCGTCGCGGCCCGACCGCGACTTCCCGGCGATCCTCGACCTCTATCTCCGCGACCGCCTGCCGCTCGACAGGCTGATCACCCACCGGTTCCCGCTCGACGAGGCCGACGCGGCGGTGGCGGCCGTGCGCTCCGGCGAGGCGACGCGGGCGGTGCTCGAGCTGGGTGCATAAAAGGAGCCAGGCTCCTTTTATGCAGACTACGGCGG
>DASQXS010000222.1:0-7673 GCA_035639615.1 Gaiellales bacterium
GGCCGGCGGGCGCACCCGCCGGAACCGGCGAGGTGACGCGCAACCACGTCGCCGCCTTCAACCTGAACACCGGCAAGCTCCTGGCCTGGAACCCCAACGCCAACGGGACGGTGCGCGCCATCGCCACGTCCGGCTCGACCGTCTACCTCGGCGGCTCGTTCACGCAGGTGCGTGGCAAGGGCCATGCCCGGCTTGCCTCCGTCAACGACACGACCGGAGGGCTCGTGGGCGGCTGGCATCCGGCCGCGAACGCCGAGGTGCTCGCCCTCAGGGTCGTGAACAACCGCCTCTACGCCGGCGGTGCGTTCACCGCTGTGAACGGCGCCGCCCGGCTGCGCCTGGCCGCGTTCAACACCACGACCGGCGCGCTCCTCGGCTCCTGGGCGCCGTCAGCCGACGACCAGGTGAAGGCGCTCACCTCGACCCCCGACGGGTCGAAGATCCTGATCGGCGGCTTCTTCACCCACATCGGCAGCGGCTCCCAGGATCACATCGCCGCCCTGTCGCCCTCCACCGGCGCGCCGCTCCCCTGGGCGACCCACCTCTCCTACCCGGTCATCGACCTGGCAGTGAACCGGGCCGGCGTGTACGTCGCCGGCGCGGGCGGCGGCGGCAACTTCGCCGGCCTCACCCTGTCGGGTGGCCAGATGTGGCAGGGCGGGACAAACGGCAACGTGCAGGCGATCGGCGTGGTCCACGGCTTCGTGTACCTGGGCGGCCACTTCCAGACGTATTGCGGTCCCCAGCACGGCCAGCACACCTGCACGAATCCGATCGCGCGGGACAAGCTGCTTGCCGTCGACCAGAAGACGGGCGTCCTCCAGCCGTGGGATCCTGGCGCGAACAGCGCCCTCGGGGTCTTCGCGCTCACGGGATCGAGCGCCACCGGCGACATGCTTGCCGGCGGTGACTTCACCGTTATCGGCGGGGCCCACCAGCAGGGCTACGCCGTGTTCCAGCCTTCATAGGCGCTATGCGGCTCGGGCGTCGCCCGGCCCGAGTGAGGCCGTGAGCTCGGAAGCGGGCACGGGCTTTCCGAACAGGAAGCCCTGGCCGAACCTGCAGCCGCGGCTGGTGAGGAACCCGAGCTGCTCCTCGGTCTCGATGCCCTCCGCCAGGCAGTGGAGGCCAAGGTTCGCGGCGAGGGTGATGATGCTCTCCACCAGGACGCGGGCGCCGCGATCGGCAGGCACGTCACGGATGAACGCCCGGTCGACCTTGAGCGTGTGGACGCGGAGCCGGCTCAGCCGGCCGAGCGAGGAGTGCCCGGTGCCGAAATCGTCGATCGCGAGCCGAAGGCCGCGGGCGTGGAGCTCGGCGAGCACCGGCTCGAGCTCGGCGACGTCGGTCATGGCCGCCTGCTCCGTGATCTCGACCATCATCCGGTCGGCGCTCAGCCCGAAGGCCTCGATCGTCGCCAGGATGTTCCGCATCGTTGTCGGCTGCCAGAAGACCGGCGGCAGGTTGACCGAGACGAAGAGATCGCGGCCGGCTGCGTGCCAGGCGCTCGACTGACGGCAGGCCTCGTCGAGCACCCACTCCGTGATCGGCCGGATGAGCCCCGTGCGCTCCGCGATGGGTAGGAAGTCGCCCGGCGGGATCATGCCCCGCGTGGGATCGACCCAGCGGATGAGTGCCTCGGCGCCGACGGTGGTCCGCGTCTCGAGGTCGACAAGGGGCTGGTAGTGGAGCACGAGCTCTCCGCGCGGGACCGCGTGGCGCAGGTGTCCGGCGATCGAGAGGTCCCGGCGCGGGTCGCGGCCAGACGGCTCGAACGGCCGCCACGTGTCCCTGCCGGCATCCTTGGCGAGGTAGAGCGCGACGTCGGCGTGCTTCGTCAGCTCCTCCGCGGTCATCGCGTCTTGGGGGGAGATGCTCGCGCCGATCGACGCCGTGACGTAGAGCTCGGCCTCCTCGAGGAAGAACGGCCTGGCGAGCGCCTCCCGGAGCCTGGCCGCGACGCCGGCAACGACGTCGGCCATCGGCAGGGCGCGGCCGCTGTCCTCGCCGGGGTGGGAGACGAGGAGTAGGAACTCGTCTCCGCCTTGGCGAGCGACGACATCGCCGGAGCGCGTCTCCGCCTGCAGCCGCCTCCCCACCTCCTGAAGCACCTTGTCGCCGACGGCGTGACCGAAGCTGTCGTTGATGAGCTTGAAGTCGTCGAGGTCGACGAAGAGGACGGCGATGCTGCCACCGTCACGCTCGGCCCGGCGAAGCGCCAGCTCGAGGTGCTCCTGGAAGAGGGCCCGATTGGGAAGCTCCGTCAGCGGATCGTGGAACGCGAGATACGCGAGCCGGTCCTCGGCCTCCTTGCGCGCCGAGATGTCGAAGATCGCGCCGTCCAGGAAGGCGACCTCGCCGGACTCGTCGAAGATGCCGCGGCCGCGCTCGTACACCCATCGGATCGATCCGTCCGCGTGCAGGATCCGGTACTCGAGCACGAAGGAGTCGCGCCGCTCGATCGCCTCGCCGACCAGGCGCTCGACCTCTTCGCGGTCGTCCTCGTGGATGACGCTCGCGAACGTCCGCACGCGGCTGCCGATGAAGTCGCTTGCCGGGTAGCCTGAGACGGACTCGATCTCGTCGCTGATGAACTGCATCGCCCAGTCGCTCTCCGGCGAGCAGCGGTAAATGGCGCCGGGGACGTTCCGGACAAGCGCCTCCAGGCGGGCCGAGTCCCAATCTTCACGGTCGAATGCGTCGATCTCACCCATCGGTTACGGTGATCGGCCCTTCGGGCGAGAACGTGAGCGCTACGAGGCGAGCCCGGCGCGCTCGAGCGCCGGTCGCACGGCCTCGCCGACGTCGAGCGTGACTCGCGCTCCCCGCTCTGCGCACCGGTCGCGGGCATCGACGATGCAGGCGACCCCCGCCTGGTCGATGCTCGTCAGCCGGCGCAGGTCGAAGAGGAACTCCTCGAGCTGCGGCCGCCGGACAACGTGCCGGCAGATCGGCTCGACGTCCTTGCAGGTGGCGGCCGTGAACGCCCCGGCAAGGCTGACCGTGACGCGCGGCCCGTCGTAGATGGCGGCGACGCTCAGATCGCTCCTACGCATCCTGTCGTACCTCCCGGCTTCCATAATCCGACAATCCACTTTACAACAATTGGGAGCAAATTCCGCCTTTCCAGGCGCACGGGATGCCCGGACACTTAAGGCCCGGTAGGCGGATCGAGGGGGACTCCGCCTACCGGGCCCCGTCGGCGGCCGCGGGGCGCATGCAATAGGGCCGGCCCCAGAACGGCGCCATCCCCGATACGGCGTAGTTCGCCGCGGGTGGCTAGCCGCGCTCGGAGTCGCGGGCCTCGGGGGTGCGGCGGTTGCCCGGCGTCGGGTCGAACGCGAACGTGCGCCGCTCCCCGGCCGAAAGGGGCCCGGCCTGTTCGTGCATGAAGCGCGCAAGCCGCCGGATCGTCTCAGGGTTCATGTGCCGGAAGTCGCCGTCGAAGCCACCAGGGGGGCGACCCTCGAGCATCCTCTCGACCTGCCGTTTGGTGAGCCCGCCCTTCAGGTCGGCCAAGCGCCCATCCGTCGCGAGGGCATCGCGGAGCGCGTCCGAGAACACGGGAGCGTCGCCGAGCGCCCGCCGCGGGCGCGACGTCGCGGGCGCGTCCGCGGAGACGCGGTTTGCGGGCGCGTCGCCGCCCGTCGGCTCAATGCTCATGCCCTGGTGATCGGTACGGACGGCCCGCACTTGAGCGCGTAACGATCCGGCGGGCCGCAGCGATGGACAAGACGTGGAGGTGGATGTGGGCCAGCCTCAACATCCGTTCGGCCGACGCGATGCCGTCGTCTTGGAACGCCCGAGCCGTCGTCCGGGCTTACGGGTGACCGTCGTCGCCTTCGCGAGCGGCGAGCCGCGGCTCCGCTCGTTCGTGCACACGCCGGACTGGTCGCGCCTCGTGCTCGTTGCCGGCGGGCCCTCACCCCGTGACGCGGCCGAGCGCGCCGACGACCTCATCGACGCGGTCGAGGCGCGGGGCGTCGATCTGCGGTTGCCGCATCCGCCGCAGGCGCACGCCGAGCGCCGCGGGGCCGCATAGCGGCCTCACGAGCGGCGGGAGACGACCGCTGCGACCAGCCGGTAGCCGAGCTCGAGCGTGCCGTACCGCGTCGGCGGAAAGACGTCGCCCTCCTCGGCCGAGAGGCGCCCGACGTGCCTACCACCGTCGTCGACGACCGCGTACTGCCCGCTCAGCGGCACGCGGTCGCCGGGGCCTTAGATCGTTGTCGCGTATCCGTCCATGCGGTTCTCCCGGAGCCCGTCGAGGTGAGTTCCCCGGGTACGTCGGCGGCAACGGCCTGGATTTGGGACCGGACGGCGGGTGTGATCGCGACGACACCGGCAAGCCCCGGCGCCAGTCAAAGCTGAAGGGCCGCCCGGGAAGGCGGCCCTTCAGGAGCGAGGACGAGCCGGAGGCTCGATCGGCTCAGTGATGATGCGGGCCGTGGTACTGGTCGTGCGACGGTGTGCCGTGCGTGCTGCCGGCGAAGCCGACGCCGCTGAACGCGGTCAGCGCCACCAACACGCCGACCGTCAAGACCACCGCCATTCCCACGCGCCGAATGCTGCCCGCGCGTGGCTCGGCGAGCCGATCACTGGAATCCAACCTGACCTCCTTTCTGCACCGGCGTTCACGAAACACCGATAACCGGTCAAGCTTACAGTTTTTGGAAGCCGTTGTCTCGTGGGCTCGACGCGGGTCTCGCCGGCGCACCTCACCTTCCAGGAGCCGGCCCCCGCGCGTGCTGCTCATCCCCCGGTGTAGGGGACCATTTCGCCGCTCGGCAAAATCTCGGCGTCGCCGACGTGAAGCGGGAGCTTGAGTCGCTCCGCGGCGGGATCGGGGGAGGTCACCTGACCGGCCACCCTACTCGGTGCTCGCTGTGCGGGGAGGCCATGGGCGGCTGCCAGGACGCTGCTCCGCCGGCTACGAGACCTGAGACAGCGGGCGGCCGAGGGGCTTGAACCCGAGGGGCGGACCGTGCGAAGAATTGTTCGTGCCGCCCGCCTACCGCTTCCTCGACAAGTGGCTCATTCCGGAGCCGATCGAGCGCGTATACGAGGTCATCGGCGACCCACTCGCCTACGAGCGCTGGTGGACCGACTTCGTGATCCGCTCGAGTGGCGACGCTGGTGAGCCGTGGCCGGGCAAGCGCAACGAACTGCTCGTCAAGGCGTATCTGCCCTACAAGGTCAACTTCGGCCTCGAGGTACTTGAGGCAGAGCGGCCGGTTCGGATCCTCTCGCGGCTCTCGAAGGACTTCGACGGCAGCGGCGAGTGGACGCTGCGCGAGTGCACGGAAGGCACTGAGGCCACCCTCGACTGGCGTCCCTCGGTCAACCACGCGCTGATCAGGTACCTCACGCCGGTGCTGCGTCCGCTGTTCCGCTCTAACCATGACTGGGCGATGCGGCACGGCGAGCGCCAGCTTCGCGAGTACCTCAAGTCGCGCCGGTAAGTCCCCAGGGCGGAGGCGGCTCGGCTCAGCCGGCGAAGCGGCTCTGAGCTCTCGATCGCTCCTCCGCGTGCCAGCGCCCTTGGGCCTTGAAGGAGGGTCGCGCTCGCGAGGAATGGTCAAGACCTGTGGATCGGCGTGTCACGCGACTTGGTGATCACCACCCTCTGATTCGTCGGGTCGTTCGATGAGCTTGAACACCATCGCGACACCGGCTGGGCGGGAGCCGGGGCCCTTGGTAACTCGCTGGCGAAGCCTGACGGTGGCGAAGGCGGACTCGATCGGGTTGGTGGTGCGCAGGTGGATCCAGTGCTCGGCGGGGTAGTCGTAGAAGGCCAGCAGCACGTCGAGGTCGTCGGTGATCTTGGCGGCCGCCTTGGGCCACTTGGTGCCGTAGTCGGCCGCGAACACGTTAGCCGCGGCTTGGGCGTGGTCCTTGTCCTCGGTGTTCCAGATCTCGGCGAGCACCTTCTTCGCGCCCGGCTGGGCGGGGGAGCGCTGAGGTCGAGACAGCTACCGCTCCCGGACTGCGTAGGTCAGATGGGTCACCCGCTGCGTCGGCTCCGCGCGGACGGGCTCCAGGGCCACGCGGCCCGCGTCCACGTCCTCGAACAGGCGGATTCCGGAGCCGAACAGCACGGGTGAGAGCGCGATTGTGAACTCGTCGATCAGGCCGGCGTTCACGTACTCCAGGATCGTTGCGCCGCCGCCCGCGATGCGGACGTCTCGGTCGCCGGCGGCCTCGCGGGCCTGGTCGAGCGCGGGCTCGATGCCGTCGTTGACGAAGTTGAAGGTCGTGCCCCCGGGCCGCTCCCACGGGTCACGCTTCTCGTGCGTCACGACGAACACCGGCGTGTGGAACGGCGCCTCCTCCGGCCATGCCTGCTCGCCGGCGTCGAACATGCGCTTGCCCATCAGGCTCGCGCCGGTGCGCTCGAACGTCTCCCGCGCGATGTCGTTGTCGCGCCCTTCCTCGCCGCCCTCGCCGAGCTTCAGGTTCTCCCGGAAGAACCGCTGCGGGAAGATCCACTGCTGCAGTTCCATCCACTGCGCCATCCAGCGCTGCACGTCCGGGTCGTCCTGCTTCTCGGGCGCGAATAGGTCCTCAACGGGCACGGATTCGGGCGCGATGTAGCCGTCCAGCGACATCGTCACGCTGAAGAACACGATCCCGGCCATCAGCCCTCAGCTCCCTTCCGAACGATCTCGCTGACGTAGGCAGCCAGGTTGCTCAGGGTCTGCTGGCCACCCTCGATCGCGTGGTACCTCTCGACCGCCTCGTCGCGCAGCTCCTTGGTGGGGAACACCGTGCGCATCTCGATCCGGGTCGCCGCGCCGTCGGGCGCGAACGTGAGGACCGACTCGAAGGCGTTCGGGTCGCCGCGGGACTCACCGTGCAGCAGCGCGATCCGCTCCGGCGGGGCGATCTCGGTCCAGGAGATCCACTCCTGGTAGTCCGTCCCGTCCGGTCCGTGCATCACGAAGTCCCACGCCCCGCCGACGCGGAACTCGAACGCCCGCGTGGTGGTGGTGAACCCCTCCGGCCCCCACCACCGCGACAGGTGCCGCACCTCGGTAAACGCCTCGAACACCAGCTCCCGTGGGGCACTGATGACCCGGGAGATGACGATCTCGCGGTCGGCCGTCGCGGACTGCGCCGGCCCTCCTCGTCCCGTCGCGCTCATCAGCTACTCCTCCTGCCTTGCCTGCTTGAGGTCCTGCACGTACGCGTCCAGCCGGTCGAAGCTTTCGTTCCAGAAGCACTCGAACCCACCGGTCCACTCGTGGACCGGTCGCAGCCCGCGGGCGTCAAGGCCGTACAGGCGCTGCTTGCCTGCCTTGCGGTCCCGCACCAACCCGACCTCCCGGAGCACCCGCAGGTGTTTGGACGCGCGCGGCTGGGTCATCCCCAACTCCCGGGCCAACTCGGTCACCGGCCGCTCACTGGCCCGCAGCAGCACCAGGATCTCCCGGCGCTGCGGCTCGGCGATCGCGTTGAAGACGTCCGACGTCGTCGCTGCTCGTGCCACGGCAGCCATTATATGCCCATATCGGCATGCGTCAAGCCGGAGGAATCAGGCGGGTCTTGTCAGATGACGATCGTGACCCTTGTCAGCGGCTGCGGAAACGCCTATCCCGGAGACGGCACGCGCGACGGCGGCGGGCAGGGAGGGCGATGGGTGCGCACCACGACAACGGCTCGCGGGTGAGCCG
>DASQXS010000223.1:0-13185 GCA_035639615.1 Gaiellales bacterium
GGAGGAGCCCGCCGAGGCCGTCGCCCGCCGCGGCCGGAAGGTGGCACGGCGGGCCCCGGGCGAGCCCCGCAACGTCGCCTGGCTCTACATCCTGCCCGGACTCGCCTTCTACCTGCTCTTCACGCTGGCGCCGCTCGCGCACACGATCGAGCTCTCGTTCTTCGACTGGGACGGGCTCACCGTCGGCCACTACATCGGCCTGGAGAACTACCGGGAGGCGTTCTCCGACCCGCTCGTGCGGGCGGCGTTCAAGCACTCGGCGGAGCTCATCGTGTTTTACGCGGTCCTGCCGGTCATCCTCGGCCTGCTCCTGACGGCGCTGCTCACCCGCCACCCCGTGCGCGGGTTCACCTTCTTCCGCACCGCCCTCTTCCTGCCGCAGATGGTCGCCGGCGTCGTCGTCGCGCAGGCATGGGTGTGGATCTACGCCCAGTCGGGCCCGCTCAACGCCTTCCTGAACGACGTCGGCCTGGGAACGCTGGCCCGGCCGTGGCTGGGCGACTTCACCTGGGCGCTTCCCGCCGTCGGCGGCATCGGCACGTGGGTGACGTACGGGCTCTGCATGGTCCTCTTCGTCGCCGGCGCGCAGAGCCTCCCGGCCAGCCTCTACGACGCGGCCCGCGTGGACGGCGCCGGGCCGGTGCGCGAGTTCTTCGCGGTCACGCTGCCGGGCCTTCGAAACCAGATCGTGGTGGCGTTCGTGCTCACCACGATCAACGCCCTCCGCAGCTTCGACATCATCTACAACACCACGAGCGGCGGGCCGGGCACGTCGACGTACGTACCGTCGTACTACATGTACCGGAACGCGTTCGTCTTCTACCGGGTCGGGTACGCGGCGGCGATCGCGGTCATCCTGACCGCGGCGATCTTCGCCCTGGCCGGGATCGTCCTCTACGTGAGCTCACGGGGCGAGAAGTGACGGTCACCCGGGCCGAACGGATCGTCACCTACACCGTCCTCGTCGTGTTCGCCGTCGGGGCGATCTACCCGGTGCTCTCGATCCTCTTCCTCGCCCTCCACACCAAGAGCGACCTGGTCACGGGCTTCGCCTGGCCGACGGATCCCAAGTTCGCGAGCTTCCGCGCCGCCTGGACGGACGGGAATTTCGGCACCGGGCTCAAGTCGAGCTTCATCGTCGCGGCGACCGTGACCGTCGTCTCCGGCATCCTCTCGCTGGGGACGGGCTACGCGTTCGGGACGATGCGGTTCCGCGGCGACCGGTGGATGTTCGGCGTCTTCCTGCTCGGGATCATCTTCCCGTACGAGGCCACCGTGATCCCGCTCTACTACGACTTCCAGAGCGTCGGCCTGCTCAACACCTACTGGTCGCTGATCCTGCCCCAGATCGGCCAGTCCGTCGCGTTCGGGACGTTCTGGATGCGCGCCTTCTTCCGCTCGACGCCGCACGAGCTCGTCGAGGCGGCCCGGATCGACGGCGCCTCCAGCTTCGGCGTCCTCGTCCGCGTGCTCCTGCCCCAGTCGCGGCCGGCGCTCCTCACGCTGTGCGCGCTCGTCTTCACCTATACCTGGAACGAGTTCCTGCTCGCGCTGGTGCTGGTGAGCGGCGCGCCGTCGAAGCAGACGGCCCCGCTAGGCCTCAGCTTCTTCGCGGGGGCGGTGCGCGCGGGCGACCCGACCAAGGTCGCCGCGGCGGCGATGCTGGTGGTGACGCCGATCATCATCGTGTACATCTTCCTGCAGCGGCACTTCGTCCGCGGGATGCTCGCAGGCGCGATCAAGGGGTAGGGGACATGGCTCGCATCAAGCTCGTGTACGTCGGCGGCGGATCGACCCGCGCGGCGGGGACGATGGCGTCGTTCATCCACAACGGCGCCGACTTCGACGGATCCGAGGTCGTCCTCGTCGACCTCGACCTGGACCGGCTGGAGCTGATCCGGCGGCTGGCGACCCGGATGGCTCGGGCGCGCGGCTACGACATCACCGTCACCGCGACCACCGACCGGCGCGCCGCCTTGGCCGGCTGCGACGCCGTGCTCTCGTCATTCCGTCCCGGCGGCTTCCAGTCCCGGGCCCAGGACGAGCGCATCCCGCTTCGCCACGGCGTCATCGGCCAGGAGACGCAGGGGCCGGGCGGCTTCTTCATGGCCCTGCGGGCGATCGCGGTGCTGAAGGAGATCTGCGCCGAGATGGAGGAGGTCTGTCCCGACGCTTGGCTCTTCAACTACACGAACCCGGTCAACCTCGTCGCCGAGGCCGTCACCCATCACTGCCCGATCAAGTTCGTCTCCCTGTGCGAGGGGCCGATCTACTTCGTCAACGAGTTCGCTGGCTACGCCGGCCTCGACCCCGCCAGGCTCGAAGCGACAATGGTCGGCCTGAACCACGCCTGCTGGAGCGTCGAGCACTCCTACGACGGCGACGACGCCCTGCCGCACATCCGGGCCGCATGGGACACGCGGCGGGAGGATCCCGAGCTCCCGCCGGCGGGCCGGCGGCTCCTGCACCTGGCCGCGGCGATGGGCTCGATCCCGGCCGACTACTTCCTCTACTACTACTTCCGGGACGAGATCATGGCCGAGCTGGCGGCGAAGCCGACCACGCGAGCCGAGGACATCATGGGCTGGGCGGGCGACTACTGGCGCCACTACGAGGAGCAGGCCGAGTCGGACGATCCCCATCTCGACCCGGCCCGCTCGCGCGGCGGCATCCACGAGCTCGAGCTCGCGATCGACGTCATGGACGCGATCTTCAACGACAAGGACGAGGTCCACCCGGTGAACGTCCCCAACCGCAGCGGCGCGCTGCCGGGCTTCCCCGAGGACCTCGTGGTCGAGATCCGCGGCCGCTGCACCCGCGCCGGAATCGAGCCGATCCCGGCGACGCCGCTGCCGCGCCACGTGCGTGGGCTCGTCGAGATGCTCGGCGAGTACCAGGCGGTCGCCGCCGAGGCGGCCTGGTCGGGCGGCCGGCGCGAGGCGGTGCAGGCGCTGGCCGCGAACCCGCTCGTCATGCGCCTCGACCTCGCCGAGCGGCTCTACGATGACCTGGCCGCCGCTCACCGCGCCCTCCTGCCCGACCGGCTTGCCGCGTGACCGCCCTCCTGCTCGGCGCCGACGGCGGCAACACCAAGACCGTGGCGCTGGTCGCGGCGCCGGACGGCACCATCGTCGGCACCGGGCGTTCGGGCTGCTCGGACCTCTATAACGCCGCCTCGGTCGAGGCGGCCCTCGAAGCGGTCGCGGAGGCGTGCGCCGAGGCCGTCGAGGCCGCGGCGGCGACGGCCGGCGACGTCGCCGCGGCCTGCTTCAGCCTGGCCGGAGCGGACTGGCCCGAGGACTTCGAGCTCCTCCTCGACCAGCTGCCCGCCCGCATCGGCCTCCCGGTCGAGCCGCTCGTCGTCAACGACGCCGTCGGGGCGATCCGCGCGGGCACCCCGGATGGCGTCGGCGTCGCCGTCGTCTGCGGCACGTTCGGCGTCGCGAGCGCCAGGAACGGCGCCGGCGATGTCTTCCACCTCGGCTGGTGGCCCGACTCGACCGGCGCCCGGCCGCTCGGGGACGAGGCGCTCGCTGCCGTCTGGCGGGCAGACCTGGGCCTCGGGCCCGAGACGGCGCTCACGGGTCGCGCGCTCGCACTCTACGGCGCCGACTCTCCGATGGGGCTCCTGCACCTCTTCACCCGTCGCGGCGGCCTCGCGCGGACGGACGCCGACCGGCTGGCAGCGGCCGTCCTGGACGAGGCGGACGCCGGCGACGTGGTCGCACGCAGCATCGTCGCCCGGCAGGGGCGGCTCCTCGGCGACCAGGCGCGGGTCTGCGCCGACCGCGTCGGCCTGCTCGGACGCTCGTTCCCGGTCGTCCTCGCGGGCGGCGTCCTGCGGCATCCGTCGCGCCTCCTCGCCGACGCAATCATGGCCCGCGTGCCCGGAGGTGAGGCCGTCCGCGGCGCGGACGAGCCGGTCGTGGGCGCGCTGCTCTTCGCCTTCGACCGCGCCGGGATCACGCCCAGCCGCGAGCGGATGCGGGCGAGCGCGCCCCCGCCGGCCACGTTCGCGACGCACGGGTAAACCGCTCAGGCGGCGCGGGCCGACGCGAGCAGCGCCACCCCCGGGAACTCGAGCCCGCCCGGACCCTCGTACGGCCCGATCGCGTCGCGAACGCGGGCGCGAAGCGCCTTCGTCGCCTCATCCGGCAGCGAGGCGAGCCTCTGCGCGACCGGCCCCGCCAGCGCCGCCGTCCGCGCCCACCACTCGTGCGCGCTCTGGCACCTGCGCCTCCGCGGGGACGAGGAGGACGTGCCGGTGGGAGAGCGGCCCTGGTACCAGGAGGTCATCGCCGAGCCCGATCCCGTGCGGCAGCTTCGGCTGACCGCCCGCACCTCGCGGGCCGTCAAGCTCCGCGCGGCCGCACTCATGCCCGTCATCCACGACGCCGCGCCGGTGGATCCGGAGATCGCCGCGCTCTGGCAGCGGATCCAGGACGACTTCTACGAGAAACCAGCGCGGGATCGCGGCGGCGCTCTCGCGGAAGAAGGCGCTCCGGGCCGGATTGGGCACCGGCCGCGCCGCGGACATCCTCTGGACGCTGAACCATCCCGACGTGCGGCATCTCCTCGTCAGCGAGCGCGGCTGGACGGCCGAGGCGTGGGAGCGCTGGTTCTTCGAGGCGGCCTCGGCCCAGCTACTCCGCTGAGTGCATGAGAGGAGCCTGGCGGGCATCTCAGAATGAGCGGCACGGCGATCGCCGGGACGGAGCCGTGCATAAAGGCAGCCAGGCTGAGGTGATGCACCGACGGTGCGATGGGGCCGGCGCGGATTCTGGGTGCATCAGATCAGCCTGGCTGGATTCATGCACGCGAGCATCCCCGAGATCACACCTCATTCTGAGATGAGCTCCTCGATTCGTTTATGCAGCGACGGCCGTGCCGGTCTCCGGGTCGAAGAAGTGCAGCTGGTGCGTGTCGACCGCAAGCTCCAGCGGCTCGCCCTCGCGCGCCCCTGAGCGCGGGCTCACCCGAGCGACCCACACGGTCCGGTGCTCGGCCGCGTCCGCCTCGAGCCCCTCCAGCACCTCGACGCCGGTCGAGGCCGCGAGCTCCTTGATGTCCTCCGTGAGGACGGGCGGCGCGTCGATTCCGAAGTGGACGAAGACGTCCGACCCGAGCGCCTCGCACAGATCCGGCACGACGCGCATCCGGCGGTCGTCCGGGACGCCGTGGGCGAGGCTCGCGTCCTCGATCCCCTCCGGCCGGATCCCGACGACCACCGAGCGGCCGTGATATCGGGCCAGCGCCGGCCGCGCGGCCACGGCCTCCGGGTCGACGGCGAGGCGGACGCCGGCGAAGGCGATCGATACGCGGCCGTTCGAGGACTCGACCGTCGCCTCGACGAGGTTCATCGCCGGCGAGCCTATGAAGCCGGCGACGAACAGGTTGGCGGGATGGTTGTAGAGCACGTGCGGCTCGTCCCACTGCTGCAGGAAGCCCTTCTTCATGACGGCGACCATGTCGCCCATGGTCATCGCCTCGGTCTGGTCGTGGGTGACGTAGATCGTCGTCACGCCGAGGTCGCGCTGCGTTCGCCGCACCTCCGCTCGCATCTGCACCCGCAGCTTGGCGTCCAGGTTCGAGAGCGGCTCGTCCATGAGGAACGCGCGCGGCGAGCGCACGATCGCCCGGCCCATCGCCACCCGCTGCCGCTGGCCGCCGGACAGCTGGCCCGGCTTCTTCGCCAGGAGCTCCGAGAGGCCGAGCGTCCGCGCCACCTCCTCGACCCGCTGGCGGACCTGCGCCTTCGGCATCCGGCGCAGCTTCAGGCTGAAGGCCATGTTGTCGTAGACCGACATCTGCGGGTAGAGCGCGTAGTCCTGGAACACCATGGCCAGGTCGCGGTCCTTCGGCGAGACGTCGTTCACGACCCGGTCGCCGATCCGCACGGTGCCCTCGGTGATCGCCTCGAGGCCGGCGACGCAGCGAAGTAGCGTGGTCTTGCCGCAGCCCGAGGGGCCGACCAGCACGGCCAGGCTGCCGTCCGGGATGACGAGGTCGATCCCGGCCACCCCCTTGGTGCCGTCCGGGTAGACCTTCTCGACCCGTTCGAGCACGATCTCGGCCATGCAAGGACACCCTATCGCAGCAGGAGGGAGGTCGCTATGCGAGCGTCCGCGGGTCGTGCACGCGCCGCTCGTCCAGCTCGGGCTCGGCCAGATCCCCGTAGTCCGGAGCGGGGAAGTCGCTCTCGATGGCCACGGCCCGGCCCTGCTCCGCCGACCGCACGGCGGCCAGCATCACCTCCAGGGCGTGGAAGGCGTGCTCGGGGCGAATCACCGGCGCCACGCCACGCTCGACGCACCCGACGAGGTGGCGCAACCCGTCGGTCCATGGCCACGCCGGGTCCTGCTCGGGGTGGAGCTCCCAGGCGCCGGCGGCGTTTCGCCATTCCTCGAACCCCGCCGGGGCCCAGTCGTCGCCCAGCATCTGCAGCACCCCATCCGTGCCGTAGAGCTCGATCGCCGGGGAGCGGTATCGCTGCATCGTGAACCCCGTCGCGATCGACGCGAACCGGCTCTCGCCGAAGTCGAGCAGGACGTGGGCGTTGTCGTCGCTCTCGACCGCGACCGCGGCCCCGTCCACCTCCCGCTCGGGGATCGCCGTGCCGACGAGCGCGACAACGCGCCGGACGGGCCCGAAGAACCCGCACAGGCTCGTGAGGTTGTAGATGCCGAGGTCGAAGAGGGCCCCGCCGCCGCGCTCGTAGTACCAGCGCCCCCACCACGGCCCCGACCAGCCGTACCGAGCCCGCGCCAGGACGAGCCTGCCGATCGCGCCGGCGGCGACGCGCCGGTGCATCTCCCGGTAGGTCGGCGACAGCAGGACGTGCGGCGCGCACACGAGGACGCCCGGCGACGTCCGGCTCGCCTCCAGGAGCGTGCGCCCCTCGGAGAGCGTGGTCGCCATCGGCTTCTCGACAAGCACGTGCTTTCCGGCGGCCAGTGCCGCCGCTGCGAGCCGGCCGTGCTCGCGCATGCTCGTGAGGACGAGCACGGCGTCGACGTCGTCGCGCTCGATCAGCGCCGCCTCGTCCGCCGCCGCCAGGTCGGTGCCGAGCAGGCCGGCGACCGCCCGGCGCTTCGCCGCGTCGGGGTCGTACACCGCCACGAGCTCGCACCGCCCCGCCCGTGCGAGCCGGTCGATCGCGGTCCGATACGGGGTCCAGAAGACGCTCCCGAGGCCGAGGATTCCGATGCGTACCGTCATGTCCGGGCGTGTGTCGGAGCGGATACTACGAGCGGCGGCGGCGACCGGTACTCGGTAGGCTGCAACGCATGAGCTACGACTACGACCTGCTCGTCGTGGGCTCCGGGCCCGCCGGCCAGAAGGCCGCCATCCAGTCCGCCAAGGTGGGCAGGCGCGTGGCCATCGTCGAACGCCAGCAGATGGTCGGCGGCGTCTGCATCAACTCGGGGACGATTCCCTCCAAGACCCTGCGCGAGGCGGTCATGTACCTGACCGGCATGTCGCAGCGGTCGATGTACGGCGAGAGCTACCGGGTGAAGGACGACCTCACGATCGAGGACCTCTTCTGGCGCACGCACGCCGTGATCGGCCGCGAGACCGACGTCGTCCGTCACCAGCTCTCCCGAAACCACGTCCACATCCTGACGGGCACGGCTCGCTTCCTCGACCCGCACACGATCGCGGTGACCGCCGATGGCATGGAACGCAGGTGCACCGCCGACAGAATCGTGATCGCCGTGGGGACGCGCCCGGCCCGCCCGGCAAGCGTCGACTTCGACGAGCGGACGATCATCGACTCGGACGGGATCCTGCATCTGGAGCACATCCCGAACGCGCTGCTGGTGGTGGGCGCAGGCGTGATCGGCATCGAGTACGCGTCAATGTTTGCGGCGCTCGGGAGCAAGGTCACGATCGTCGAGCAGCGCCAGCGTCTGCTCGAGTTCTGCGACGCCCAGGTCACCGAGGCGCTCCAGTACCACCTCCGCGAGCTCGGCGTGATGTTCCGGTTCGGCGACGAGGTCGTCGCGGTCGACCAGCACGACACCGGCACCATCACGCGCCTGCGAAGCGGCAAGCGCATCGCCGCCGACACCGTCCTCTACTCCGCCGGCCGGCAGGGCGCGACCGACGAGCTCGACCTGGGCAAGGCCGGCCTCGAGGCCAGCGGCCGCGGCCGGATCGAGGTGGACGAGCACTACCGCACGGCCGTCGAGCACATCTACGCGGTCGGGGATGTGATCGGCTTCCCCAGCCTGGCCGCCACCGCGATGGAGCAGGGCCGGCTGGCCGCCTCCCACGCCTGCGGGATCGACACCCGCCCGATCTCGCGGCTCCTGCCGATCGGTATCTACACGATCCCCGAGATCAGCTTTGTCGGCCGCACCGAGGAGGAGCTCACGGATGACCAGACGCCGTACGAGGTGGGCGTCTCCCGCTACCGGGAGCTGGCCCGCGGCGCGATCCTGGGCGACACCTACGGCATCCTCAAGCTGCTCGTCTCCGCGGACGACCGCCGCATCCTCGGCGTGCACGCATTCGGGACGACAGCCACGGAGCTCGTGCACATCGGCCAGACCGTGATGGCGTTCGACGGCACCGTCGATTACCTGGTCGAGGCCGTCTTCAACTACCCGACGCTGGCCGAGAGCTACAAGGTGGCGGCGCTGGACGCCACCAACAAGCTGCGCACGATCTCGACGCTCTCCGCGTCCGCCCCGGCGTAGGCGGGGAGCGGCCCCGTGCCTTTCGCCGAGACGCCCGAGCCGCCGTACTACGTGGTCGTGATCACCTCCCAGCGGACCGAGGGTGACGACGGGTACGCGGACATGGCCGAGCGGATGTTCGAGCTGGCCTCCCGGCAGCCCGGGTTCCTGGGGATGGAGACGGTCCGCGACCCGAGCGGCGAAGGGATCACGTCGTCGTACGGGCGCGACCCCGACTCGATCAGACGGTGGAAGGAGAACGTCGACCATCTGGTCGCCCAGCGGCTGGGTCGAGAGCGGTGGTACGAGGCCTACCGGGTGCGCGTCGCCCGGGTGGAGCGCGAGTACGACTGGGCGCGCCAGCCGGGTCTCTTCCGATAACCCGCTCAATCGGCGGCAGGTGCCGGTCGATCATGTGGCCAAAGTCTCATGAGCACGCATATCCGCCAGCCCACCTGCGCCGAGGCCGCCGCCATGCTGACGGCGGCGTCGGCCGTGGACGTCGAGACTGACCGCGGGGAGACGATCGAGCTCTGGACGATCTCGCACGAGGGCGACACTGTCGCCGCCAGCGGGCCGCGCCTGGCCGTCGCAGCCGGCATGCGCGTGCGCTGCCGGGTCGCGCACGGCGACGTGCCGGTGCACGTCTCGGCGGTGATCGAGTCTGCCGAGTTCCGCTCGCAGGCGCGGGCCTCGCTCGTCCTGCGAGTCCTCGAGGCTGTCGCCGACGGATACGAGCGGCGGGCCCAGCGCCTCGAGTTGAACGCGTCCGCCGTCCTGCGCGCAAGCGTGTGCGACCGGGTGGTCCCCGGCGAGACGATCGCCGTCAGGCTGTCGGATCTCTCCGAGTCGGGGGTCGGCCTCGTCGTGCACGACGACCGCCTACGCCCCGGCGACCGGCTGTGGCTCGCGGCCAGGTTCTTCGAGGGCGAGGTGTTGGGCGAGGTGCGGGTCGCCCACGTCCGCAACGCGCCCACACCCGGCGCGCTCGTCGTTGGCTGCTCGTTCATCGATCCCGGGGCGGTGTCCGTTGTCGTCTCGCGGCTCCTGGCCCGGCTCGGCGGGTCGGCGGCCCGCGAGGCAGGTGGCGGGCCGATCCGCGCCGCGCTCGGGCTCGATCCGCCCGGTTGCAATCGCTGATACGAGCCTTTAGGATCGGCGCCGGTCTGGCGAGGGCGGAGGGCAGATGCCGGCAATCCAGCCTCTGGCGAGCGATCCCGACGCGATCGCCCGCCACATCATCGAATACGGATCGACGCCGGCGGATCTCGAGCTCGATCGGGTCGTGGCCGCCCCGCGCGCCGGGCCGGCGCTGGCGGCGGCGCTCGCACTGCCCTGGCCGGCCGGGCTCGCGCCGCAACCACAGGAGCTCCCGGTCGTGCCCTCCGTCGACGATCCGCTGCCTCGGGCCGACTGCCTCGTCATGACCTGGACGGTCGCGGAACACGAGGCGCTCGCCGATGTGCTCACCCCGGGCGTCGACCGCAACCGCTGGTTCCGCTACCGGCGCGGCTTCGACGAGCGCTACCGCCCGCAGATCAGGGGCGGCGCGCCGGCCGTCGCCGCCAACCGGCTCGGGAGCTACTACTCCACTCGCATCGGCCAGAAGACGGTGGTCTGCTTCAAGTCCGAGCTCCACCTGAATCAGGACGGCATCCGCACGGGCGAGGGAACCGCGACGCTCCCGGTCGCCGACCTCTTCCGGCAGGCGATCGCCGAAGTGCAGCCGGAGCTCGTCATCACGACGGGAACGGCCGGGGCCACCTACTCGCACCATCAGCTCGGCGACGTGATCGTCACCCGCGCCGCCCGCTTCCGCCTGAGCCAGGAGTTCCGGAACGAGCTCTGGAACGGCGACACCTACCGGTGCGACTTCCAGATCCCGACGGGTCAGCTCGACGGGGCGAAACAGCTTCTGGCCGTCCACGCCGACCGGGTTCAGGAGCCGATGTTCGGGCCGCCGACGGCCCAATACCCCTGGGACGGGCCGCTGATCACGCCGCCCGTCGACGTGCCCGACATCAAACTCGACGGCCGCGACTTCGCCGCCTTCCACCCCATCCTGACGACGGACTCGTTCGAGTTCGGGACATCCACCAACCGGCTCCAGTACATCGGCTGCGGGGTCGAGATGGGCGACGCCGTCCTGGGCATGGTCGCCGAGGAGCTGGGCGCAGGCGCACCGCGCTGGCTGGTCGTCCGAAACGCGTCCGACCCCCAGATCAACGGCCAGCTGCAGAGCTCGCCGCGTGCGCTCAACATGCAGGCGCACTGGGCGGTCTGGTACTACGAGACCTACGGCTACTGGACGAGCGTCAACAGCGCCATCGCCGTATGGGCCATGATCGCGGGATAGCACGGATCTTGTCCCCGCGGCGACGGAGGGTCTGGCGCACCTTGCGGTGAAAGTTAGCCATGGCTAAAATGAGTTTCGGCCATGCTAAGCGAAGCTGTTCAGGATTATCTCAAGGCGATCTGGAAGCTCGAGCGCGAGGGGCCGGCGACGACATCGGCGCTCGCGGCCAAGCTTGAGGTCACGCCCGCATCGGCGACCGCGATGGTCAAGAAGCTCGCCGGCCTCGGCCTGGTCGAGCACGAGCGCTACCGCGGCGTCCGCCTGACCGCCTCCGGGGAGCGGATGGCGCTCGAGGTCGTCCGCCATCACCGCCTGCTCGAGCTCTACCTGATGCAGGCGCTCGGCCTGGGCTGGGACGAGGTGCACGCTGAGGCCGAGCGGCTCGAGCACTACCTCTCCGAGGAGCTCGAGGCCCGGATCGACGCCGCCCTCGGCCATCCCACCCACGACCCGCACGGCGATCCGATCCCGACCGCCGAGCTCGTGCTCAAGCCCGAGGACCGGCGCTGGCTGAGCGACGTCGCCGACGGCGGCGTCGCCGTCATCCGGCGCGTGCCCGACGGAGACCCCGAACTCCTGCGGTACCTGGCGTCGCTCGGGATCGTCCCCGAGCAGCCGATCGTCCTCGTCGAGCGGGCGCCGTTCGACGGCCCTGTCACGGTCGAGGTGGACGGCGCCAGGCACGCGATCGGCCGCGGCCTGGCCGAGCGGATCGAGGTCGGAGGGGCGGCTGCGTGAGCCCTCCGGCCGTCGACACCGCTGCCCTGCGGGCCGGCGGCCTTGCGCCGACTGCGCTCCCCGGCGAGGCGCGCGTCCTGGAGGCGGCGCAGCGGTCGCTCCGCGGCGAGCGGCGCGGCCTGCGTGCGGTGTGGCCGTTCCTCGGCCCGGCGTTTATCGCAGCGGTGGCGTACATCGACCCCGGGAACTTCGCCACCAATGTCGCCGGCGGGTCGCGCTACGGCTACATGCTGCTCTGGGTGATCCTGCTCTCCAACCTGATGGCGATGCTCATCCAGACGATGAGCGCCAAGCTCGGGATCGCCACCGGCCTCAACCTGCCCGAGGTGTGTCGCGAGCGCTTCCCGCGCCCGCTGACCGTGGCGCTCTGGATTCAGGCCGAGGCGATCGCGATGGCGACGGATCTCGCCGAGTTCATCGGCGCCGCGCTGGGCCTGAACCTGCTCTTCGGCGTCCCCCTCGTCTGGGCCGGCCTTATGACCGGCGCGTTCGCGTTCGCCATTCTCGCCCTCCAGACCCGGGGCGGCTTCCGCCACCTCGAGGCGGTCATCACCGGGCTGGTCGGCGTGATCGTGGCTGGGTTCGCGTTCCAGGTCCTGCACGCACACGCGTCGGCGTCCGGCGCCGCCGGCGGGCTCGTCGTCCCGCGCTTCGCCGATACGCACAGCGTTCTCCTGGCGGCCGGCATCCTCGGCGCGACGGTGATGCCGCACGTGATCTATCTGCACTCCGCGCTCACGCAGCGGCGGGTGGTGGGCGCGAGCGACGAGGAGCGGCGGCGGATCTTCAGGTTCGAGCAGATCGACGTCGTGATCGCGATGTCGATCGCCGGCGTCGTGAACATGAGCATGCTGGTGATGGCGGCCGGCGTCTTCCACGCCCGCGGCCTCACCGGCGTCGACGGGATCGAGCAGGTGTACTCCGGCCTGGGCCACATCGTCGGCGGACAGGCCGACGTGATCTTCGGCATCGCTCTGCTCGCGTCCGGCCTCTCGTCCTCGTCGGTCGGGACGCTGGCCGGCCAGGTCGTGATGCAGGGCTTCATCCGCCGGTCGGTGCCGCTCTTCGTGCGCCGGGCGGTGACCATGGCTCCGGCGATGACGATCCTCGCCGTCGGAATCGACCCCTCCAAGGCGCTCGTCCTGAGCCAGGTGGCGCTCTCGTTCGGCATCCCGTTCGCCCTCGTCCCGCTGGTCGTCTTCTGCCGGAACCGCGGCATCATGGGCGTGCTCGTCAACCGCCGCGGGACGACCGCAATCGCCTTCGTAGTCGCCTCGGTCATCGTCTGCCTGAACGTCTTCCTGCTCTTCCAGACGATCGCGGGCTGATCCTCATCCCCGCGGGGTAAGCGCCAGCAGCGTCTCGGGCAGCCGCGGCTGTAGGCGACGCGCCGCGAAGCGCACCGCCGCC
>DASQXS010000224.1:0-4180 GCA_035639615.1 Gaiellales bacterium
GCACCGGGGGTCGGGGCCGGGACTCCGCTCCCGCCCGCTCCGTGGCAGGTGGCGCAGTTCCCCGCATACAGCTGGTAACCGAGCTCGACCAGCGGCGTCCCCGGCGGCACCAGCGGGTGGACGATGCCCTGCGGCGGCGGGTCGCCAAGTGCCGCGGCCGGCATTGCGAGTGCGGCCGCAGCGAGGACGAGCAGGCGGCGTATCACGACTGGGCGCACGGCGAATGGGCGAGCGTGGCGAGACCGCTCAGGAGGATGACCGCCAGAAAGAGTGCGTTGCCGACCAGAGCCGCCGAGGCGAAGAAGTGGCGACGGCCCTGCGGCGGCGGGTCGTCCTCGCCGGTTCCCCGGGTCTCGAGGAAGAGCACCAGGGCCGCGGCCTCGGCGAGGAGGGCCGCCCCGGCGCCGGCCGCCAGCAGGACGATCTCCCAGGTGTGGACGTCGATCCCCCAGCGCGCGGAGCCCGCGCTGCACGCGGCGTCGGTGACGCCGAAGCCGAGGACGAGCTGCCCTGTCCACGCGAGGGCGGCCACCAGCAGGCCGAACCACTGCAGGAATTCCGGGCGGGTCGAGCGCGGGAGCCTCATGCCGCCGCCGAGAGCTGCACGCCGACCACCACGAGCGCGAGGAGACTGACGAAGTAGACGAACAGCGCCACCGCTTCGAGGGCCACCAGGCGGTAGCGCGTCAGTCCGGAGATCAGCCGAACGAGCAACCAGCCCTCCAGCAGCATCGCGACGGCGACGTGGACGTGGTGCGCGCCGAGGAGGATGAAATAGATCGAGGCGTAGGCGCTGGCCTGCGGGCTGAACACGTGCACGTCGTGCACGAACAGGTGCAGTTGCATCGCGAGGTAGCCGCTCTGGACGACGAGCGCCAGGAGCAGGGCGGCCCGGGCCGAGCCCACGCGGCCCCGGCGGGCGGACGAGAGCGCCACGGCAACCGGGACGGTCGTCGCCACGAGCACCGCGGTGAGCACGAGCGGCAACGTCAGGTGGGGCTTCTCGATGCCGGTGGGCGGCCATCGTTCGGCGCGGAAGCGCAGGTAGAAGTAGCTGCCGATGATCGTCCCGAAGAGCGTGGCCTCGGTGACGATGAAGGCGACCATTCCCCACCACCCGTTCGGGCGGGCGACGCGGCGCTGCTCTGCGACCGCGGCCGAGCTCACGCTTCCTCCGGCTCGTGCCAGTGCCAGGCCGCCAGCGAGAGCGCCGCGAGAGCGGCAAAGAGCCCGGCCACGGCGTAATGGCTCGTCAGCAGCATGACGAAGATCACCGAGACGCAGATCGCGAGCACGAGAGGCCAGGGCGACTCGGAGGGCATCTCGACGATCTCGTCGAGCAGTCCGTCGCGCACCGTCGAGGCCGGCGTTTCGTGTCCGTCGGCGAACACGAGGTCTCCGCGCTCGAGCCGGCGTTCGTCGGCCGCGCGGTCGTCGCGGTCCCAGTTCGGGTACGCGCTCCGCACCGCGGGAATGACGGCGAAGTTGTACGGCGGTGGCGGCGAGGAGGTCGCCCACTCGAGCGTGCCGCCGTAGAAGGGATCGGAGCCCGCGGGCGCGCCGCGGAACCGGCTGACGGCGAGGTTGAGGAAGATCATCAGGAGCCCGCCGGTGAGGATGAAGGCGCCGATCGTCTCGGCGAGGTTGTAGGAGTCCCAGCCGAGCCCGGACGGGTAGGTGTAGACCCGACGCGTCATCCCGAGCAGGCCGACGATGTGCATCGGGAAGAACGTCAGGGCCGTGCCGACGAAGGAGACCCAGAACGAGGCCTTCGCCCAGCCCTCGTGGTACATGCGACCGGTGACCTTCGGGAACCAGTAGTACATCCCGCCGAGGATCGGGAAGACGGCCGCCCCGAAGATGATGAAGTGGAAGTGGGCGACGACGAAGTAGGTGTCGGTCGTCGCCTGATCGAACGGGATCGCCGCGAACATGATCCCGGAGAGCCCGCCGAGCACGAAGAACGCGATGAAACCTCCGATGAAGAGCAGCGGAGCCCGGAACTCGGGCTTGCCCATCGTCACTGTCACGGTCCAGGCGTAGACCTGGATCGTGCTCGGGATCACCACGATCATCGACGCCGCCGCGAAGAAGATCAGCGTGATCGTCGGCAGGCCGGTGGCGAACATGTGGTGCGTCCAGACGCCGAATCCGATGAACGCCACCAGCAGCTCGGCGATCGCGACGAGCGGGAAGGCGACCATCTTCCGCCTCGAGAAGGTCGGGATGATCGAGGTCGCGATCCCGAACGCGGGCAGGATGATGATGTAGACCTCGGGGTGGCCGAAGATCCAGAACAGGTGTTGCCACAGGAGCGGATCGCCGCCGTGTGCGGGGTCGAAGAAGTGGAAGCCGAGCGCTCGCTGGAGCTCGAGGAAGGTCAGGTCCAGCGTCAGCGCCGGCAGCGCGAAGAGGAGCGAGAACGAGACCGCCAGCATCGCGAAGCAGAAGAGCGGCATCCGGTTCAGCGACATCCCCGGCGCGCGCAGCTTGAAGATCGTGACGATGAAGTTGATCGCCGCCGCCGTGGTAGAGACGCTGTTGAAGATCAGTCCGAGCGCGTAGAAGTCGATGTTGCGGCCAGGGTCGTAGCTCCGAAGCGCGAGCGGCACGTAGTCGAACCAGCCGGCGTTCGGGGCCTGGCCCATGAAGAGGCCCGAGTAGATGAAGAGCCCTGAGCCGAGGAAGAGCCAGTAGCTGAGCGCGTTCAGGCGCGGGAACGCCATGTCCCGCGCGCCGATCATCAGCGGCAGCAGGTAATTGCCGAACGCCCCCGTCGTCATCGGGATGACGAAGAGGAAGATCATCGTCACCCCGTGCATCGTCATCGCCTGGTTGTAGGCGGCCGGGGAGAGGACGGTCCCGTTCGGCCCCTCGAGCTGCGCACGCATCAGGAGCGCTTCGATACCGCCCGCTCCGAAGAACGCAAGCGTCGTGAAGAAGTAGAGGAGCCCGATCCGCTTGTGATCCGTCGTCGTCAGCCAGCCGAGCAGGCCCGACGGCTCCTCCCAGAAGCGCTCCAGCCGTACGACGCGGGGGTGGCGTGGCCGGGTCGGAGCTTCGACCGCCACGCTACTTCAGGCTTTCCAGGTAGGCGTCCAGCGCCCGGAAGTCCGACTCGGGCAGCGGGAGCGAGGGCATCTTGTTGCCGGGCTTGAAGTGCTGTGGATCGCGGATCCACCGACCGAGGTCTTCCTCCGGAATCGCGCCGGCTGCGAGGGAGGTGCGGGTCGCGAGATGCGTCAGGTCCGGGCCGACCTGCCCGTGGGCGTCTGTGCCGCGGATCTGGTGGCAACCCGAGCAGGCCGCATCCAGGAACACCCGCAGGCCCTGCCGTTCCTCCGGGGTCGTCGGTGGACGCGCGGGCCGCGCCATGTTTGCGAGCCAGGCCCTGAAGGCGCGCTTCGTCTGGACGAACACGAGCACCGCCATGTGGGCGTGCTGCAGGCCGCAGAACTCGGCGCACTGGCCAAGGAACGTGCCGGTGCGGTCGGCGTCCAGGAGCACCCGGTTCTTCCGCCCCGGGATCAGGTCGATCTTGCGGTTCAGCTCCGGCACCCAGAAGCTGTGGATCACGTCCGCCGTCGTCCCGACGACGTTCACCCGGGTGTGCACGGGGATGTGCAGCTCGTTGGCTGTCACCGCGCCCGCGTCCGGATACCGGATCTCCCAGAACCACTGGTGCCCGATCACCTCCACCGTCAGTGACGTCGACGATGCGCGCGGCGGCTCGGTGGTCTTGATCACGTAGACGTCCGACCACACGAAGAGCAGCGACAGCACGACGATCGGGACCGCCACGCCCATGCCGACGACGACCCCGGCCGCCGCGCGCTCCCCGAGCCCGAAGGGGAGATTCGGGCGATTTCGTCGCAGCCAGCCCAGCAGAAGCAGGAACACGACCACCCCGAAGCCGATCGCTGCTCCAGTCAGCATCACCCACCAGAGCTCCGAGATCGCGTGCTCCTGCTTGCTCGCCGGGTGGAGGGTGTCCTGTTTCCCACCGCAGCCGGCGAGGACGAGCACGCCGAGCAGAAGCAGCAGCCGGTCCTTCTGGGGGGCTCTCACCAGGCGGCTACGTACCCACCGGGCTTGACGGCAAATCGCTTCCGCTGATTCCCTGGGATGCGACGGTTGATCGCGCGCACCAGTATGATGCATAGGTAATGCCTAGGCGTAG
>DASQXS010000225.1:0-2213 GCA_035639615.1 Gaiellales bacterium
GAAGCCGCATCGTATCGGCGCCTCCCGCCGCTCGAACCGCTGAGGCCCTTTCATGGCACGTACCCCTGCCCGTCCTGATGGGGCCAATTTGGAACCGCCGGCCTCGTGCCGGCGGTTCTCTTCTCGAGGGGCCAGTCGTCACGCGTTCGAGCCGAAGCCGGCGCGCAGCAGCGCACTCAGTGACGCCGGCGGACCCGGCCAGTCACACCGTCCACTGCCAGAGGCTCATCCGGCCCTCCGAGGACGCGCCTAGGCGAGGCTCGCCCTGCGCGGGTAGGCGACCGACGGATCGGTGAGCACGTTCACGAGCGCCGGCTTGCCGGACGCGAAGGCGCGTTCGAGCGCGGGCGCGAGCTCGCCGGGCATACGCACCAGCTCGCCGTGTCCCCCTAGCGCCTCCACGATCAGGTCGTAGCGGGTCTCCGACCGGAGCTCGGCGGCTACGGAGTAGCCGTAGATCGATTCCATCGGGTGCTTCTCGAGAGCCCAGATCCCGTTGTTCGCCACGACGGCGACGACCGGCAGCTCGTGGCGCACCATCGTGTCGAACTCGAGGCCCGAGAAGCCGAAGGCGCCGTCGCCGAGCAGCAAGACCACGCGCCGGTCGGGACGGGCGACCGCGGCCGCGATCGAGTAGCCCGGGCCGGAGCCGAGGCAGCCATAGGGGCCCGGGTCCATCCAGCAGCCGGGCTCATAGGTCTCGACGAGGCGGCCCGCGTAGGAGACGAAGTCGCCGCCGTCGCCGATCACGATCGTGTCGCGCTCGAGCAGCCGGCCGAGCTCCTGGTATACGCGCATCGGGTGAAGCGGCGCGCGATCGTCGCGGAGCTGCTCCCGCTCGGCGGCGCGGCTCTCGTCCTCGACGTTGCGCAGCGAGCGCAGCCACTCCGAGCGGTCGGGACCCCCGGCGGCAGCCTCGCGAAGCGCGTCGAGGGTCGGCCCGATCTCCCCGTAGAGGTCGTCGGCGACCTCGCGCGGGTGGGGGTTCGCGGGCGGCGCCGCGCCGACGATCACGATCTTCGTCCCGACGCCGAACGAGGCGCCGAACCCGAGCCGGAAGTCCATCGGCGCCCCGATCACGAGGGCGACGTCGGCGCGCTTCAGCGCCGTGCCGCGGGCGCGAGAGAAGAAGCGCGGGTGATCGGCCGGCAGGCAGCCACGCGCCAGCCCGTTCAGGAAGACCGGCAGGTGGAGCTCCTCGCAGATCCGCCGCAGGGCGCCCTCGCCGTGCCCCCAGTACAGCCCCGTGCCGGCCATGATGGCGGGTCGCTCGGCGGAGCGAAGCAGCTCGGCGGCGCGGGTCACGTCGGCAGCCGGGAGGGACGGAACGGGCTCCGGATCGCCGTCAGGTGCGGCGGCCTCCATGAACACCTGGTCGAGCGGGAAGTCGACGAAGGCCGGGCCGGTCGGCGGCCGGAGGCAGGCCGCGAGCGCCTGGTCGACGAGAGCGGCGATCTCCGCCGTGCTGCCGGCGGTGCGAGCGAGCTTCGTCACGGGCGTCACGAATGGGATGTGGTCGATCTCCTGGAGCGATCCCTGCCCCCAGCGCATGGACGGGGCGCGCCCGCCGAGCACGGTCATCGGCGAGCCGTTCTGGAGCGCGCTCGCCATCGCGCTCATCCCGTTGGTCACGCCCGGCCCGGCGGTGAGGGCGCAGACGCCGGGCGTCCGGGTGGCCTTGGCCCAGCCCTCGGCCGCAAACGCCGCCGTCTGCTCGTGGCGGACGTCCACCAGGTCGATGCCCTCCGCGCGGCAGCCGTCGTAGATCGAGAACAGGTGGCCGCCGGAGAGGGTGAACAGCTTGCCGACCCCGTGTGCGGCGAGGCGCTTGGCCACGATGCGGCCGCCGTGGACCTGAGTGGTTCTGGGTGCCTCTGCCTCCGTGGACATCGAGCGCCGCGGGAGGCTACCGAACGTGGAGGGACCGCCCCCCGGCGGGGGTGGGCCTGTCCACGAGCTCGTGAGCAACCGGCCCTAGTGAGCCAGTCCGGCCGTCGGCCGCGCCGGCCTCGGCCTGAACTCCCGGTAGTCGTCCGGTCGCTTCTCGTCCCGCGCCCTGTCGCGTGCGCCGACCAGGCGATCGTGAGCCCGACCGATACCACCAGGTTGGCGACGAGCGCGAACAGCGCCTCGTAGGCCGCGAAGTGCCAGCCGAACAGATTGAGCGGGTAGACCGACGTCTTGAACGCCTGGTCCGCCGCCATCCAGGTGCC
>DASQXS010000226.1:0-14026 GCA_035639615.1 Gaiellales bacterium
CGCTTCGCCGCCGATGTCGACCGCGGCGATCTCGGCCGGTCCCCTATCGGCGTGCTCCTGCTGGGCATGACCGGCGGCACCGCCGCTGCCGTCGCCGCTGGCCTCGCGACGGGACAGCCCCTGGCCATCGCCGGCGGTCCGGTGATCGGCGCGATTGCCACCTGGGCATACGTGACCCACCGAGCGTCGGCGTGGTACCGCCGCTTCGACGCGGTGCTCCCGGACGCGCTGACGGTGCTCGCATCCTCGCTTCGGGCCGGCCACTCGCTCCTCCAGGCCGTCGACCACGTCGCGCAGGAGGCCGATGAGGAGACCGCGGTGGAGTGGAAGGAGGTCGTCCGTCAGACGCAGCTCGGGATTCCCGTTGAGGACGCGATCGACGAGATGACCTACCGGGTCGGCAGCAAGGACCTAGCGTGGATCTCGGTCGTTGCCCGGGTCCAGCACCAGGTCGGCGGCAACATGGCAGAGATGTTCGACATCGTCGCCGAGACGGTGCGTCAGCGGCACCGGCTCCGAAGCCAGGTGCACGCGCTCACCGCCCAGGGAAGGATGACCCGCTGGGTCCTCACGATTGCGCCCTTCGCGCTTGGAGGCCTCCTGATGCTCATGTCGCCGAACTACATCAACGGCTTCCTGGATAGCCATATCGGGCAGGCCATGATCGTGATCGCGTGCTGCATGATCGTGATCGGTTCGCTCTGGCTCAAGAAGATCGTGGAAATCGAGGTCTGACGTGATCGCATTCGCACTTGCCCTTGCCGGACTGGTGGCAGCCACGGTGCTGTTGCTCGCCCACGCCGTCCGGCTCGGCCGGCGGAGCACCGCCCAGGCCGTCGCCCACGTCGCGGCGTACGGATATGGCGCCACCGCGCCTTTGACGACCGCCCGCCAGGTGGCTCGCTCGAAGCAGAACCTTCGCCTCGAGAACGCCATGGCCGGGGTCGCCCGAAGGCTCAGCTCCGGGGACTACGAGACGCGCCTGCGGATGCGGTTGCTACAGGCCGGCATGTACGGATCGCGGCCGTCGCGTTTCCTGATGATCCGTGTGCTCTCGGGCATCTCGTTCGGGTCGTTCGGCGTGATCTACTCGCACGGAGCTCCGAACGCGCTCTTCAGGCTGCTGATGATCCTCGGCGGACCGGTCCTCGGATTCATGCTTCCCGACAGCCTGCTCTCGATGCGCATCCGGAGCCGTCATGCGCGGATCGAGCGTGACTGCGCAGACATGATCGACCTCCTGGCCATCACCGTGCAGGCGGGCCTCGGGCTCGACCAGGCGCTGAAGGTGACGGGCGATCGCTTGACGGGGCCGCTGGCGGACGAGATGCGGCTGATGCTGAATGAGATCCGGGTCGGTCAGAGCCGCCAGGAAGCACTGAAGCGCCTGTCCGAACGCGCTCCCACGCCGACCGTACGCTCGTTCAGCCGTTCCATGGCACAGAGCGAGTCGATGGGCGTCTCGATCGGGCAGACGCTGAAGGCTCTGGCAATGGACGCCCGGACGCGCAAGCGTCACGCCGCGGAGGAGCTGGCCCAGAAGGCGCCGATCAAGATGATCTTCCCGCTGGCCACGTGTTTCTTCCCGGCCATCCTCATGATCGCTGCTGGCCCCGGCGTCCTGGCACTCATGAAGGCGCTCGGAAGTTGACGAGTGCCGCCGCTAGGCGGGTGCTTGCACGCGTCGGCCCGGGAACCGCGCTGGCCTTCGCAGCGACGACTGTGACGCTCGCCGCAGCTCGTCGCGCTGGGGCGGCCGAGAGCGCGGGCGACGTCGTCCGTGCGGGGACGCTCGTCCTGAACGCGGGACTTTGGTGGGGGTTCGCAGGCGTCACAGTGTTCCGGCGGCCGCCCGTCCGCCGTGGGCCGTGGGTGCAGGGTGCGACGCTCGTCGGAGTCGCAAGCGTCGCCGCGGCCGCGGTTCAGCCGGCGGGGGCGGTCGACATCGGCTGGCCGCAGCTTCTCGCGTCCGCGGCGATCTCGCTGGCGTCGCTTGCGCTTGCGATCGGTGCTCTGGGGCGCCTGGGCCGCTGCTTCGGCGTGCTGCCCGACGCGCGCGGCCTCGTCACCGGGGGCCCGTACAGGTTCGTGCGCCATCCGCTGTATGTAGGGGAGATCGGCACGTTCCTGAGCATCGCCATGGCTGCGCCGACCCCGCGAAACGCCGCAGGCTTGTCGGCGCTCGTCGCGGCGCAGGCGGCCCGCGCACGGCTCGAGGAGCAGACCTTGCGAATCGCCTTCCCCGGGTACGCCGAATACGCGGCGAGAACCCCCATGTTGATCCCGCGGATCTCATCGCTCACGAGGCGGAGGCGTCGGGCAGCGTCCTCCGATCCGCTCGCGGTCACCGCAGGTGGCCGGTGAGCGCCCTCTGAGCAAGCTTGAGCGTCCAAAGCCCGGCCAGCGCCGCATAGACCACGAGCGGGAGGACGACCCCGATCACTGCGACCGCACGGCTCGCCGGCAAGGTCGATCGCGCCACGAAGCCGCCGACAGGCCCGTCGAGAAGCTGGTTCGCAAGCGCGGCTGCACCGAGATGGAGAAACGCCGGTATGAAGTCATGCGGGGCGAGCCGCGGGAACCGGGTATCGATCCAGATTGCCAGGATCCCGGCGCTCGCCAGGAACGCGACGGCGAAGATCGCGCTGACCATCCGGCGACTATACCGGTTATCACCCTCGGCTGGGCGGTGCCGATCGCGCTCCGGCGGGCCGGGGCGCCGCCGTCGGGCTTCCGCGAGCCTGCGGACGGGTTCTGGACCGCTTCGCAGGGGTGCGCCGAATTCGACGGGCCGGAGTTCTCGCTGCCGCCCGCGGAGGGGCCCAGCCCGACGATCCTCGTGCCCGCCCCTCTCATCCACGCACGATAATGCCGGTTATGTCAAGTTGAGCGGGAGGAGCGCCTCGGGAGCCGTCCCTGCCTCCGGGTCATGGGACGAGCGAGAGATCAGTCTCAGCGAAGTCCTGGCCCACGCAGAGCAACGGTCGCCGGGCGACGGCGGCGATCGCATACGTGAGGCAGTCGCCGAAATTGAGGCCGGCGCGATGCCGGCCCTTGCCGAATCGTGAGAAGGCGTCAACCCCTCGTGACCAGTGCTCGGGCGTGAACGCAAGCACCTCCGCCTCGCTCTCCTCCAAGAACCTGCTGAGGAGGGAACGGCCCACGGCGCCGAGCCGGGCCGTGAGGACGATGCCTGTCTCGACGACCGTCGGTGCGCCGATACCGACGTCGTCTGCGCTGGCGAGCGCAGCCAGGATCCGCGGGGCGTCGGGCTCCTCCGTGAGCACGGCGACGATCGCAGACGTATCGAGGATCACACGCCGTCGGGCCCGTACCCGAGGATCCGCTCCCGCTCCTCGCGGCTCATGGTGCCGCCCCGAACCCCCGCTGGGATCTGCGGCCATGCCTCGGTCTCGAGGAAGCGGCGCAAACGCTCGGCGCGGGTTGCGCTATCGGCCGCCGTCAGACGCTCGAGCCGCTCTGCCAGCGCAATGCGCACCGCCCGAGTCTTCGACTCGCCTGTCATCCGGGCGACGTCGGCCGCCAATCGCTCCGCCTCGGGATCCTTGATGTTGAGCGCCATGGTTCAATGGTACCCAACGTTGCGTAATGGATCAATGCCGGGCCGGACAGGCCCGGCTCAGCCCGCGAGCGGCTGCGTGGGATCCGGCGGGTAGTACGCCCGCCGGCGTGCCAGCGACTGACGCTCGCGCGCGCCCGCGAGCAGCTCCGCGCCCGACTGCTGCTCGCCCAGCTCGGCGAAGCCGACCGCGCCGCACAGGATGCCGCCGGCGAGAAGCTCGCTCCCCGCGAGGGCCGCGCGGACGCGCTTGAAGGCAGCACGGGCCTCGAACGTCCCCGCTCGCGGGAAGAGCAGCGCGAACTGGTCGGCGCCCAGGTGGCCGACGCGGTCGTCGTGGCGGACGGCGCTTCGGGCCATGGCGCCCACATGGACGATCAGGTCGCGCTGATCGATCGAGCCCGGGCCGAGCTCGAGGCCGTGGACGCCAAAGACGGCGACCGCCAGGGGCTGGCTGCGCCAGCGGGCCGCGGCCACCGCCCGCTCGAGCTCCACTGCGAAGGCGGTGTTGTCGAGCACCGCCTCGTCCGTGGCCGCCCCGGCGGCAAGCCCCAGCGAGACACAATGCGAGAGCGCGTCGACGAACGCCTCGTGCAGGCCCGAAGGCGCCCCGTCCCAATCGGCGGCGACGCCGGCGCTCGTCAGGTGCAGCCGGCACGGAAGTCCGGCCTCCTCCGGCGCCGAGGCCAGCACCCGGTCGATCACGCCGGCGTCGGCGTGCGGCGCCGCCAGCGCGGCGGCCGCGCGCGCGAGGATGCCGATGAGCTGAAGGCCCTCATCCATGCGCTTCCATATCGGGCGGTGCGGCCGCGGGCTTGAGCGCGGACGGGCTCAGGCCACCGCGGCGCCCCAGGCGGGGCCGGGCTCGACGAGATCGTCAGCGCCGAGCACGCCGTGGCGGACGGCCTCCGCCGTGAAGTTGGCAAGAGCGCCGCGCCGGTACTGATCCGTCTCGCGCTCGAGCACCTCCAGGAAGGCGTCGACCAGCTCCGGCTGGAACTGGCTCCCCTTCCCCAGGGTGAGCTGCTGGACCGCCCGCTCCGGAGTCATCGCCGACCGGTACGGCCGGTTCGAGGTCATGGCGTTATAGGAGTCGGCGACCGCGATGATCCGCGCCAGGAGCGGGATCGCGGAGCCGGCCAGGCCGTCGGGGTAGCCGGCGCCGTCCCACCGCTCGTGGTGGCTTCGCACGACGAGCGCCACGTCGTGGTAGTCCTCGACCTCGGCAAGGATCTGCGCGCCGATCTCGGAGTGGCTTCGCATCTCGGCCCACTCGTCGTCGTTCAGCGCCGAGCGCTTCTCGAGCACCTCGGCCCGCACCCCGATCTTGCCGATGTCGTGGACGAGCGCCGTCAGATGGATCCGCTCGATCTCCTCGCCCGTCATCCCCAGCCTGCGGGCGATGTCGCGCGAATAGATCGCGACTGCGGCGGAGTGATCGGCGGTGTACGCGTCGCGCGAGTCGAGCGCCCGCACCATCGCGGCGGCGAAGCTGATGTTGACACGGCGGAGATGGTCGTTCGCCCGCTCCAGGCGCGAGTTGGTCTCCCCCAGCTCCTCGATCAGCTGCGCCTGGCGCGCATGCATCGCGAAGCTGAGGTGCGACGCCACGAGCGGCACCGCGAAGAACGCGAGCACCTCGACGCCGGCGAGTGGATAGACGAACGCGATCAGCGCAGTCACCGGCGCATACAGCGCCGCCGAGACGGCGAGCGAGCCGCGCACGAGCCGCCATACCTCGCCCGGCCGCGTCCCGTGGCGGAGAAGCAGCGTGAGCGCGGTGACGAGGAACTCGGCCGCCGTACCGGCGACCGACGCCGCCGCCGCCACGCCGACGAGTTGGCCGAGCGAGCCGCCGCCCAGCGCGCGCTCGGCGGCGATCGCCGCCCAGCCGGCGGAGCAGCCGCTGACCGCTTTTCCCGAGATGTAGATGACGAGCCGCTCGAGCGGCGCGTCGCGGTGGAGCGCCGGGCGCATCATCGAGACGACGCCCACGACGGCGCCCGCCGCGGGCCCGAAGAGGACGGCGGCGAGGACGACGGGCATGAACGACACCGATGCCTCCACCGTCGGCGACATCCGCATCCCCCGCCCCTCCGCCGTGTGCGCCACGAGCGCGAGCACCAGGACGATCTCCCACCGCCCCAGCCCGTGCACCGACCACGACCCCACGGCCAGCGTGAGCGCCAGGGCGGCCAGGAAGGCGGCATATGCGCGGATTCGGATCACGCCGGATTCCTGTTCACCACAGATGCGTGGTCATGATTTGACAAGGAGCGGACTATTGTGTAATGTCTCCCCCGAAAGGGGTACTGGATCATCAACTGCGAAGGGGAGATCACCATGGGGCTCAGGGGCTGGTAGGCGGTACAGGTAGGCATCGGCGTTATCGGTACGCCATGGGGGTTGACTTGAGCCCTTCTGTCGCGCCGAGATTCACGGACAGACGCTGAATCCCCGGCCGATGCAACAGTCTTCGTCCGCGCCCCCGCGAGACGGCTCGCCTAGAGTCCGCCTCGCGGGGGCGCGACGCATCTGGGGAAGAAGCCGGTGAGCGCTTGGAGCAGGGCGCCCACCGGAGACCGGAAAACGCCGGCTGAGCGCCGGTGGAGCGCGACGCGCCGAGGCCCCCGCGCGCGGTCGGCAGCGGTCGCTGTTTCCACTCGAGGTATCGGTGAGCCCCGTACGGGCGACCATCCCCCGAGAGGAGGGTCGGCGGGTCTCAAGGCCCGGCCGTTCCGCGCCGATACTGACACGTGAGGGTTTGGCGGTCCGGAGCGGCGCCGCACGGCACCCGCCGGGTCCACAAGAACACGTCTTCACGCGAGAGGTCTGACACAGAGATGAGCGACGCCGAGGCACAGCCCGAACCGGTCCGTGACGAGAGCGCGAGCGGGCTGCGGCGCGCGATGGAGCATCGGATGGCGTCGCTCCAGGAAGCCGAGGAGCGGCTCCAGCGGGAGCAGGCCGCCCTGCAGGAGCAGGCCAAGGTCGTGTTCGCCGAGCGGGAGGCGCGGCTCGCCCGCCGCGAGCGCGAGCTGGCCAAGCGGGAGGCGGCCCTGGCCGTGAGCGAGGGCATCGCCTCGTCGAACACCGGTGATGTGGGCTCGGCCGAGCGCGCCAGGATCGAGGCCGCCGAGGCCGCGCTCGAGGCGCAGAAGGCCGACCTCGCCCGCCGGGAGCGCGAGCTCGAGGAGCGCGTCAAGGCGCTCGAGGCCGCCCGCGCCGCCGCGCCGCCCGAGGGCGCAGCCCCCGGCGACGGCCGTGTCGGCGAGCTGGAGGAGGCCGTCGCCACGCTCAAGCGCGAGATCTCGAAGCTCGAGGCCCAGAACCAGCAGATCGAGCGCGAGCGCGACGGGCTCGTGGCGCAGCTCCGCGACCGCGGCGCCCTTGGCTCGGCCGAGCTTGCCGAGCAGGAGACGCGCTTGAACCGCCTGCGGCAGGAGCTGGAGGACCGCGAGCACCGCGCCAAGAAGGTCGAGAAGGTCCTGAGCCAGAAGGAGCTCCATGTCGACGGGGCCCGCGCCGACCTGGAGCAGCGCGCCGCGGCCATGGCCGACAACGAGCGCCGCCTGACCGAGCACCAGGCCGCGGTCGAGGCCCGCGCCGCCGCGGCCGAGGCGGCCGAGCGCGAGACCCGTGACCGCCTGTCCCAGCTCGAGGCCCGCGAGGGTGAGGCTGCCAAGGCGTTCGACGAGCTGGCCGCCGCGCAGGCGTCGCTGAAGGAGGCCACGGAGGCTCTCGAGGCCCGCTCCTCGGTCATCGAGTCTGCCGAGGCCAAGGTGGCGGCGATGCATGCCGACACGGACCGCAAGGTGGCCGAGGCCGAGGCCCGGATCGCCTCGCTCGCCGATCGCGAGCGCCAGCTTCAGGAGGTCGAGTCTCGGATGGCCGAGCTCAGCGCCCGCGAGCAGGAGATCATCGCCGCGGTTGCCGACCTCGAGGAGCGCGAGCGTGCCGTCCGCGACTTCGACGGCCGCCGCCAGGCGGCTGAGGCGGCCGAGGGCGCCGCGAATGCCGCCCAGGAGCAGCTGGCGGACCGGCGCGTCGAGGCTGAGCAGAAGATCGCCGAGTGCGACGCCCGCGTCCTCGAGCTGGCTGACACCGAGCGCCGCATGACCGAGATCAACGCCCGCCTCGCCGAGTTCGATGTGCGCCAGGAGCGGATCCAGCGCGCCGAGGCCGAGATCGCCGCCGAACGCGAGCAGGCAGAGACGTTGCGGCGCGAGGCGGACCGGATGCACAAGCAGGCCGAGCGGATGCTGGCCGAGGCTGAGGCGAACGCCTCCCAGCAGGTCGAGCGGATGGCCGCCGACCTGCGCGAGCGTGAGGCCCGCCAGGCGGTGGCCGAGGCGGACCTCGAGCGGCGCGAGGGCCGGCTCGACCGGCGGCAGGACGCCCTCGACGAGCGCGAGCGCGAGCTCGACACCCGCCACGACGCGCTGGAGCTGCGCGAGGTGCAGGCCAAGGAGCGCGAGGCCGACGTGGCCCGCCTGACGGTGCGTGCCGACCGGGTCGAGGCCGAGCTCGACGCACAGCGGGCCGCGCTCGCCGACGCTGAGGAGGCGGTCGCCCGCGAGCGGGCGGTGCTGCAGCGGCGGATGGCCGAGCTGGAGCGGCGCGAGGCCGCCGCCCGGGACGAGCTCGACGACGCCGTGCGCGCAGTCGCGGAGACCGGCCGCAAGGGCCGTCTCAGCCGCGGCGGTGGCAAGTCCGTCGAGGAGCTTCACCAGGTCCTGCGCGCGAAGGAGGCGGAGCTCCAGACCCAGGAGCGGCGGCTCAATGAGCTGCAGATCGCCCTCCAGCGGCGCGAGTCCGACCTCACGACATATGCGCGCAAGCTGCAGCGGACGGCGGCAGAACCGACGGCGGACGCCGGCGCGGGGGTGCGTCCGTCCGACTTCACGGTCGCGGAGTTTGAGCAGAACGATGCGGCCGACGACGACCCTACCCGCAAGCGGCTGCAGTTCTGGTCGCGGTAGCCCACCGCGACTAGCTATAGCGAGCTCCGTCCGCCGCCCTCGCTAGCGTCTGGACGTGCCCCGGCCGAGCGAGCGCGACCGCCGACGCCTGGCCGCCGCCGTCGTCGCGGCGGCGCTCGTCCTCCTCTCGTGGGCCCTCCCCCACGCCGAACGCCCGGCCTGCCTGGCGCTCGCCGCCGCGGTGTCGTGGACTGCCGCCGGCCGGATCGGCGGCATCGCCGCGGCGGTGGCGGCCCTCGCCTCTCCAGTCGCGCTCCCGGTCCGCATCGCCGTCGCCGTGGTCGCCCTCGCCGGCGGAGAGATCGTCGAGCGAGAACAGCGGGCCCGGCGCGACCTCCGGGCGCGCTCGTTCATCGACCGCCTGACGGGGCTTCGAAACTACGACTACTTCTCCGAGGCGCTGCGTGCCGAGCTGGCCAGGGTGCGCCGCTACGGCGGCTGTACCACGCTCGTCCTGCTCGACCTCGACCGCTTCAAGTCGTTCAACGATCGCCACGGCCACGGGGCTGGGAACCGGCTCCTCGCCTCGATCGGCCAGGTCCTCCTCCGCGAGAAGCGCGATGCCGACATCGCCGCCCGGTTCGGCGGCGAGGAGTTCGTCCTGCTCGTCCCCGGGCGGGCCGCCGACGGCGTTGTCCTGGCCGAGCGCCTGCGCCGGGCGATCTCGGATATGCCCGCCGCCGGGCTCCACCGCCATGACGTGCCAGAGATCGTGACCGCCTCCGTCGGCCTCGCCACCTTCCCGCTGGACGCCCGCGACGGGACCGAGCTCTTCGAGGTGGCCGACCGGGCGCTCTACGAGGCCAAGCGCCGCGGCCGCGACCGCGTGGTCACCGCCGCGGAGCTCGCGGGCGCGCGCCTCCCCCACGCCGTGTGACGACGCGGCGCGGTCCGGCTACCGCAGCGTCGCCCGCTCGGCGTCGAACCGGGCCGAGTGGAGCTGGCCGTGGAACCAGTCGACCGTCAGGTCGCGGGCGTCCCCGAACGGCCGGTCCACGTAGCGGACGACGGGGTCGTGGTAGAACGGCACGTCGAGATGCGTGCCCGACACGAGGTTCAGGGACACCTCGCCGCAGCTCGGGCAGACCACCGCGACGCCGACGAACTCGTCGCGGCGTGTCTCGGCGGGTGCCACCATGGCCAGGCTGGACGGCCACACCGGCTTCAGCCGGGCCTCACGGCTGCAGTAGAGCTGCCAGGGCCAGTTGCCGCGCTGGACCTGGCCGCTGGCGAGCTCGGCGAGCTCGTCCCCGACCGGCTCATTGCGGCCGGTCAGGAGGTTCGTGAACTCCACCTCGACAGGAGCGAGCGGCCCGTAGTCGAGGTCGGCATGGGTGACGAGCCCCTGGTGCGCCTCGCCGCATGGGCAGTCATACACGATCCGGTAGACGGCCGGATGGGCCGCACCCGGCAGCCGCTCCAGCCGGCGAAACGCCGACAGCGCAACACGGGTCAGACCGTCGCCGCCGCGGCGCGGGCAGTGAAACCGATAGCTGGCTCGTAACGTGTCGTACATGGGCCTACTCCGATTATCGACCGTGGCGGGCGATCCTGTTAGCATCGCCCGCCGGTGTCGCGCATCGATCTTCGCTCCCGTGTCCGCGACATACCCGATTTCCCCAAGCCGGGAATCGTGTTCAAGGACATCATGCCCCTCTTGGCGGACGCGGCCGCGCTGCGCCAGGCCGTCGAGGATCTGGCCGACTGGTCCGAGCCGCGCCGGGTCGACATCGTCGTCGGGGCCGAGGCACGCGGGTTCATCCTCGGCGCCGCGCTCGCCTACCGGCTCGGCTGCGGCTTCGTCGCCGCGCGGAAGCCGGGCAAGCTGCCCTATCTCACCGTCGGCGCCAAGTACGCGCTCGAGTACGGCTTCGACGCCCTCGAGATGCACGTCGATGCGCTACGGCCGGGCACGCGCGTCCTGATCCACGACGACCTCCTCGCCACCGGCGGCACCGCCCGGGCGAAGATCGACCTCGTCGAGCAGCTCGGGGCCGAGGTGGTCGGCGTCGCGTTCGTGATCGAGCTCACCTTTCTGAACGGCCGCGACAAGCTGTACGGCTACGACGTCCACTCCCTCATCCAGTACGAGACGGATTAACCGCCGCGGGCTCGGCCACGTGGAGAAGGACGTTCCGCTCGGGTGCCCACCGCCGCGCCAGGAGCCCGTCGGCGAGGGCGAGGTCGACGTCGGCCGCCGCGACGCCCACCCTGCCGTAGGCGACCTGCGCGACCAGGGAGCCGTCCGGCGCGATGATGCAGCTCGCCGACCGCTGGTCCGGGCCGGCTGCGTTAGCGGCAACCACGTACACCGTGTTCTCGAGGGCTCGGCACATGAGCGCCTGCTCGTGGTAGGAGCCCGCAGGGTCGCAGAAGCGCCGCGGCATCGACCCCTCCGCGTCGGCGACGAGGTGCGGGACGAACACCGCCCGGGCTCCGGCGAGGGCCAGGCTGCGGGCGATCTCGGGGTAGCGGAACGCCTCGTGGCAGATCGCGATTCCGAACGTGAGCCCCGCCGTGTGGAAGGTGCGGCGGCCGCGGCCGGGGACGTAGTGCGGCTCCTCGCTGACATCGACCTGGGTCTTCGCCTGCTCGCCCAGCCTCGTGCCGGCGCCGTCCACCACCGCGGCGACGATCATGCGGCCGGCCGGCGTCGGGCGCTCGGCGCCCACGACCGCTGCGACGCCGGCGGCCGCCGCTGCGCCGGCGACGGCGTCGAGCGCCTCCTCGATCTCCCGCTCGGCGACGTTCGGCACGGGCCGCGGCTGCAGCCGGTGCCCGGGGAGACACGTCTCGGGGAGACAGACGACGCGGGCACCCAGCCGCCCGGCCTCCTCGATCGCGGCGACCACGGCGGGCACGGCCTCGGCCAGCGTGGCCGTGCCCGGCGTCGACGCCACCGCCAGGCGGATCACGGCGTCGTGGAGTCTTTCATGAGCGGCCCGACGTGGGCGAACGTCACCTCGTAGCCGACCCGCTCCTCGAGCGTCACGTCGGCGACGGCCATGACCCGCTCCACGAACTGCTGGCGGGCGACGCTGTGCCGCTCGGCCACCTCCTCGCTCTCCCAGAACGCGAGCCCGAGCGTCGTGCCGGGCCGCGACAAGAGCACAAGTCCCTCGAACCCCTCGATCTCCTGCAGCCAGCCCAGCATCTCCTCGGCGATGATGGGCGCGTTCTCGATCGGCTGATCCGCGGTGTTCACTCGCGTCAGGCTAACGAACACTGCAATTCCCTCCCCAGCATCGTTGGTCGCGGCCGCATCTTCGCAGGTGCGGCCGCCGCTACCGCACGATCTGGTAGCCGAGCTCGACCATCCCGTTCCTGCGCGGCAGCACCGCCGTGAGCCGCATGGGCGCGCCGGGCAGGCGGCGGTCGAACAGCGGCTTGCCGGCGCCGAGGACGACCGGGACGACGGTCACGCGAACCTCGTCGAGCAGCCCCGCGTCCGCGAACTGCGAGGCCACGTTGCCCCCGCCCACGACCCAGAGCATGCGCGACCCAGCCGCGGCGGACATCTCCTCGACGAGGTCGGTGACCGGGGCCGCGGCTATCCGGACGTCGACGCCCTCGCCGTCCGGCACCGGCAGGTCACGCGTGCTCAAGACCCAGCAGGGCTTCTCGCGGTAGGGCCATTCCGACCCGTCCTCCATCGCTCCCAGGATGAACTCGTACGTCACGGAGCCGAAGACCAGCGCCCCGACGTCCTCGTAGAAGTCGCTGTACCCGCCCGCGACCGGAGCAACGCCCTCGGCCGGAGGATGGCCGGCGTAGCTTGTCAGCCACCCGATCGTGTCGTCGGCCTCGGCGATGTAGCCGTCGAGCGAGGCCGCGCAGTAGTAGACGGTCCGTGCCACGCGCGCCGCGCCGGTCCTACCGCGCCAGGTCGCGGAGGTCGCGCACGAGCAGCAGATGTGCGAGCTGGCTCGTCAGCTCGGCGAGCTGCTCGAGCTCCTGCAGGCCGGCCTCGCGGCGGTCGGCATTCGACGACCGAAGCGCCGGCGCCAGAATCTGCTCGAGCAGCCCCGCCTCCCGTCCCACCGCCGAGCGGAACGCCTTCAGGTGCCGGGCAGCGACGCCGTAACGGGCCAGCCGCTGGCAGATGATCACGATCTCGACGTCGGTGCGGCTGTACGGTGCGTCGCCCCCGCGGCGGCGGCCGTCGAGGAGCTGGTACTCCTCCAGCTCGCGGACGAACCCGAGGTCGGCGTCGGCGGTCCCGATCAGCTGCTCCAGGGTCAGCCTGTCGTCGGCGGCGCCGACCAGCCGCGGGCGCCGGCCCGTCCCCGCCGTCGACCGCCCCTGGGTGATCACCTGGCGGATGACGCGCAGCGGCAGGAACTCGTCCCGCTGCATCCGCAGAATCGTCCGCAGCTGCTCGACGTCCTCGTCGGAGTAGAGCCGGTAGCCGCCGGGCGTGCGCCGCGGCGTGATCAGCTTCTGGTCCTCGAGGAACCGGATCTTCGAGATCGAGACGTCCGGGAACTCCTCGCGGAGCTGCTTGCACACGGTCCCGATCGTGAGCCGGGACGGGCGCGCGGTGGCCGTGGCCGCGGGCTTGGCCGACACCTCACGGCCCCCGTTCGATGTAGGTGAGGCGGTACTTGCCGATCTGGAGCTCGTCCCCATCCGAGAGTCGAGCGCTCTCAACCCGCTGACGGTTGACGTAGGTGCCGTTGAGGCTCGCGCGGTCGGTCAGGTGCAGGCCGTCCGGCCGGCGCTCGAGGAGCGCGTGCTCGCGCGACACGGTGATGTCGTCGAGGAACACGTCGGATTGCGGCGCCCGGCCGATGGTCATCACCTCGCGGTTCACCGCGAACTGCTCCCCGGCCCGTCCGCCGCCCGTGCGGATCACCAGCGCGGCCCCCTCCCCCAGACCGTCGGGCCGGGCGCCCTCCGCGCCCTCCTCGACGACGGCGTCGAAGCTCATGGTGGGCTCGCCGGCGTCCGGGTCGAGCAGGCTGGCGCCGCAACGACCGCAGAAGCGGGCGCCTTCGCGGTTGTGGTGTCCGCACTCGGAGCAGTACACGGCGTCCTCCGCCTACTCAGCCGGCGCGTCGTCCAGCGACGGCGGTGGGCCGCGGTGCGCCAGAATCTCGGTCAGTCGGTCGATGTCGACCTCGGACAGACTCGACTGCTCGCCGGCGTGGCGGCGCTTCACCCGGTCGACGAGCTCGGCCCTCAGGATGTCGATCTTGCCGTGCAGGAGCCGGCGGCGGTACGACACCTCCTCCTCCTCGTGCACGTACTTCTCGATCAGGGCCTTCAGTTCGTCGTCCGAGATGGTCGTGAAATCGGGCAGGACGTCCATGTGCGTGGCGATCCCCTTCGGTCGGACTGATCGTCAGTCTACCCTGCCGCCGCCAAATCCTCAAGCTCTAGTTGAGGCTTACCACCGTGGGGGAACCCCTGGTTCCCCCACAGTACGCCTCCTTCCGGGGTTCTGGAACTGTCGTGGCGCGCC
>DASQXS010000227.1:0-2719 GCA_035639615.1 Gaiellales bacterium
GCTGTGCCGCTGAAGAGGCCGGCGACGCCGGCGTCGGAGACGACCAGGCGCGGCCGCACCTGGTCAACGAGCCCCTGCACCTCGACGGCGCTCGATGCCGGGTTCACCGGCAGGAAGATCCCCCCGGCGTACATGACCGCGAGCCAGGTGAAGAGATGGTCGGGCGTGTTCCTGGTCGTGGCGAGGACGAGCTCGCCGGGCCGGAGGCCCCGCTCCCGCAACGCTGCGGCGGCCGTCAGGATGCGCGCGTGTGCGTCGGCATATGTATAGGTCGCGTCGTCAGAGCGCAGCCACACCTTGCCGGGAACCTCCGACACCGCGGCGTCGAAGAACTCGGGGATCGACTGCGTCACGCGGGTCATCATAGGATCGATGATCCGGCCGGCGTTCGCGAGGGTAGTCACTGATGATGAGATCGCTTCTCGACGTCGAGCTGCCTCCGCTCCCGGAGGCCGAGGAGCGGCTCGCGACGCTGCGCCGCCAGGAACGAGCCCGGCTCGCCGGTGCCTTCATCCTCACCGTTCTCGCGGGCGCGGCCGTCCCGGTGTCCGCCGAGCTGTGGCCGGCGCTCGGCGCCGGTGCCGTGGCGGCGGTCGCGACCGGCGCTGCGGCCTTCGATCGGCGGCACGCGCTCCTCACGGCGCTCCTGCGGGTCCGCGAGGCCTACCGGCTTGACGCCGTGCGCGTCGCCGGGGTGCGGTTCGCCAGCCTCGCGCGCCGCCGGCGGCTGGCGGCCTGGCTGCGCAAGGTCGTCCGGCTTGCGGACGGGGACGACGGAGCGGTGGGGTATGACGCCGGCGCGCTCGACGACCGCGTGCTGGCGCGGCGTGAGCGGCTGCTGGCACTGGCCGAGGCGCTCGAGTCGCCGTCACGGGACGTGCATCCCGCGAGCGTCGCACTGATCCACTGCCTGCTCACCCGGCCGCCGTCGAGCCCGCTCTACAACCCGGGCATCGACGCCGACGTGCTCGATCTGGCGCTCCACCGGGCCGAGGCCGGGATCGCCGCCTAAAGAGTGCACCTCAGAATGTGCGGCACGGCGTGCGGCTGGGCGCGAAAGACCCGCCGGACGGCGGTCAGGGGGTGACGGCGGGCCGTTCTACAGGTAGAGTTGTTCTCGGGTCTGTGGCGATGCTTGAGCGACTGCTGATCGCGGCGGCAATCCTCGTGGTAAACGGGGTCGTGCTGGTGCTGGTCCTCCGGCTCCTGGCGATGGTGGTGATCCGCCGCGTCCCGAGCCGGTTGGAGGAGTCCGTGACCGTTCCGATCCCGGCCCCGCCGCGGCGGAAGGTCGAGGAGTCGCCCCCCATGGACGACGACATCGTCCCGGCCCCGGCGGTGCCGCATCCGGCGATGGCCTCGGCCGAGGTCGTCGAAGACCGCCCGCGCGAGCCGTCGGCGCGCTACCGCATCCACCACCACCGGATGCTGCTCGGCGTTCCGGTGCTGGCTGCCATCTTCGCGTCCGGCGCCTGGCTCGGAGACTGGGTTGGCGGCGGCAGCTCGGCGAACGCGTCGACCGTCACGGTCCACTTGAAGGCGCAAACGATCACCGCACCCGGTAGGTCGGTCTTCGTCACCGTCCCTGGACAGACCGTGAAGGTCAAGGGCCGCGTCGTCACGGTGCCGGGGACGATCGTGACCCTGCACAAGACGCGGACGGTGGTCGACAGCGTGCTCAGCACCGTTACGGGGCCGCGCACGACGATCACGACGCGCATCACCGTGCCGCCGAGCACGTTCACGACGACCGACACGACAACCGCGACGGTCACCACGATCGTGACGGCGACGACCGATACCACCGGCTCGACGACCAGCACAGCGGCAACGACCTAGCGGGCCGCCTACATCCGGCCCGCCTCGATGATCCTGCGCAGGAACTCCTGCGTGCGTTCCGCCTCCGGCGCCGTGAAGATGCGCTCTGGAGGGCCGTGCTCCAGGATCGCCCCGCGGTCGAGGAAGCAGACCTGGTCTGCGATCTCGCGTGCGAAGCCCATCTCGTGGGTGGCGATGATCATGGTCATTCCCCCGGCGGCGAGCTCGCGGATCACGTCGAGCACCTCGCCGACGAGCTCGGGATCGAGCGCGCTCGTCACCTCGTCCAGGAGCATGATGTCGGGCCGCATCGCCAGCGCGCGGACGATCGCCACCCGCTGCTGCTGGCCGCCGGACAAGCGGTCGGGGTACTCATCGCGCTTGTCCGCGAGGCCGAACCGGTGAAGGAGCTCGTCCGCGCGCTCATCCGCGTCCCGGGCGCTCAACCGCAGCGCCTTTCGCGGCGCCAGCGTCACGTTCGCGCGCACGCTCATGTGCGGGAACAGGTTGAACGCCTGGAAGACGATCCCGATCCGGCGCCGGATCCGGTTTCGGTCGACGCCGTGGGCCGTGATCTCCTCGCCGTGGACCACGATGCGACCCGAATCGATGGGCTCGAGCAGGTTCACGCAGCGAAGGAGGGTCGACTTGCCCGAGCCCGACGCGCCGATGAGGCACACGACCTCGTGCTCCGCCACGTCCAGGTCGACGCCGCGGAGGACGTCGACCCGGCCGAACGATTTGTACACCCGCTCCAGTGCGATAGCGGTCGCCATCACCGCCCCCCGGCGGCGAGGAACCGGCGCCGGTCGCGGGCGATCAGCCAGTCGGTGAAGCGGGCGAGCGGAATGGTGAGGGCGATGAAGAGGATCGAGGCGCCGATGTACGGCGTGAAGTTGAA
>DASQXS010000228.1:0-3999 GCA_035639615.1 Gaiellales bacterium
CGCAGGGCGCGCGCACAGGCGTCCAACGTGGCCCCCGTCGTGTACACGTCGTCCACGAGAATCACCGCTTCCGGCACGCGTCGGCCGGGCACCGGGCGGAAGGCATTGCGGACGTTGCGGCGGCGAGCGGCCGGGTCGAGACCGCGCTGAGGCCGGCGCAGCCGCGCGGCGGCGAGGAGCTCGATCACTGGGAGCGACCAGCGCCGGCCCAGCTCGCGGGCGAGCAGCTCGGCTGGATGGCAGCCGCGCTGGATCGTGCGCCACCGGTCGCCGGGCACCCAGCACAACGCCTCGCAGGCGACCGGGTCGAGCATGACTGCCATCATCGCGGCGGCGGGGACGGCGAGCGCGCGAGCGGATCCGGACTTGAGACGGTGAACGAGCTCGCGGCCGGGGCCCTCGTACGCCAGCGCCGCCGCGGCGCGGTCGAAGGCGAGCCGCCGCCCCCGGCACTCGCGGCAGTCGTCGACCGGCTGGTCGGTCGGCTTTCCGCAGCGCGCGCAGGCGGGGCCGTCGAGGTACGGCAGCCGCCGCAGGCAGTCCGGGCAGACGGGCTCCTGCGGCGACGGGCAGAGCGCGCACCGCGGCGGCACCAGGATGTCTAGGAGCATCCGCACGCAGTCGACGCTATGCCGGCGCGCGTCACGGTTGGGAATCGCCCCGTGCCGGTTCTGTCAGGACACGAGCACCGGTGCCGTGACGTCGATCCCGGGATCGACCCGCCCGGGAAGGTCGCCGGCGTCGAGGGCCACAAGAGGGCTGATCTCGACGGGGACGGCCGGCTCGCCGCGCGCGTCTCGCGGAACCGCGATGCCGGCCCGCTCGAGCCAGTCTGCGTAGATGGCCGACAGCCGCGCCCGCACGGTCTCCGGCGACGACGGGCCGGAGGCGTTCTTCAGCGGCTCGAACTCGAGCCGGCGGTCGGTCTCGACAGCGACCGCCCGCTGGGCCAGGGGCAGGGCGTCGAAGATGAACTGCTCGAACTTGACCGCGTTCGGCTCGGCGGGCTCGATCGTGCGTCCGGCGTCGTCGACGTACGGCACCGGCTTCACCGCGCGGTGGAACGGTAGCCGCCCTCCGCCTGCCGCCAGCCGCTCTGCGAACGCCACCTCGAAGACGTGCAGGGCGATCGAGCCCGCCCACAGCTCGAGGTTCCCGTCGGCGCCGCGGCGGCCGGCGGCGTCGGGTGAGATGTCCGAGTACTCGATGACGCGCTGACGGCCGCCCGCCTCGACCAGGACGCCCACCTTCTCGGCGGGATCCGTCTTGCGCACGACCTTCGAGGACATCTCGGCGCCGAGCCGGCGGTGGATGCCGACGAAGCCCGGGTCGCCGATCGCCACGAGCGGGTTGTCGACCTGAAGATAGAAGATCGTCTGCACCCCTGCCGCGGCCATCTCGTCCAGGCTGCCGCTCCGCGCGAGTGCGCGGATGACGCCGCCGTGGCCGTCCGGGCTGAGCGCGATGCGGTCCGGCGCCGCCAGCAGCACCCGGCCCGTTTCCCGGTCGACTGCGGGCATCTCGCCCTGGGTGAAGAGCCGGACGCGATCGAGGCCGAAGCTGTCGTGGCCGTCGAAGAACGCCTCCACCTCGGCGTGGTTCTGGGGGCTCGTCATGACGTAGAGCGGCACCATCGCCCCGTACCGGCGGCCCAGCGCCGCCACCTTCTCGGCGTGGATCTGGAAGAGGGTGCGGTCGGTCACCGGGCCGACCGGGAAGCACCCCTTGGGCCCGTCGAAGCCGAGGCGCGTCCCCTGCCCGCCGGCCACCACGACCACGGCCACCTCGCCGGCCTCGAGCGCGCGGCGGCCGAGCTCGACGTCGTCGGCCTCGGGCGCGAGCACCTGCGCCGGCTCGAGCTCGCCGCCCGCCACGTCCGGCTCCGCCTGCTCGACGAGGCTCTCGATGAGGGCGTCGAGGAGGTCGAAGTCGATCGCCCGGACGTCGGCGTCGAGCCTGGCCCGGCCGGCCTCGTCGAGGGCGTCCCAGAACCTGAGCAGGTGCTCCTGCCCGTGCGCAGCGAGGTTCTCGCGAAGATCGGCGACGTTCGCGGCCATCGTGATCACCCTACCCGGAACGGCGCGACAGCTCGCGTGCAAAAACGATGCCTGACCCCGTTTTGCGGCCTCAGCCGAACTGGTACGGCGGTCGGTGGACGCCGGTCTCGGTGACGATGGCGCGGATGTGGTCGGCGGGCGTCACGTCGAAGGCGGGGTTGTAGACGCCGATCCCCTCCGGGGCGCCGGCGGAGACCTCCTCGGGCCGGCGGTGCTCGATCGGGATGTCCCGGCCCGAGGCCAGGGCCGGGTCGATCGTCGACGTCGGCGCCGCCACGTAGAACGGGATGCCGTGCGCCCGGGCCAGGACCGCCAGCGCATACGTCCCGATCTTGTTGGCGGTGTCGCCGTTCCGAGCGATCCGGTCGGCCCCGGTCACGACAGCGTCGATCTTGCCCTGTGCCATGAGCCAGCCGGCGGTCGAGTCGGCGATCAGCGTCGCCGAGATGCCGTCGTGGTCGAGCTCCCATGCCGTGAGCCGGGCGCCCTGCAGGAGCGGCCGCGTCTCGTCCACCCACACGTGGAGGCTGCGATCTCGGCGGTATGCGGAGCGGATGACGCCCAGCGCCGTACCGTATCCGGCGGTCGCCAGCGCCCCGGCGTTGCAGTGGGTGAGGACCTGGGCGCCGGCGCGAAGGAGCCCCGCGCCGTGCTCGCCGATGCGGACGCACCTGTCGACCTCCTCGGTGTGGAGGGCCTCCGCCCGCGTCCGGAGCGCCTCGCGCAGCGCCTCCGCGTCGGGGTGCGGCAGGTCGGCCTCCTCGCGCATGCGCTCCATCGCCCAAGGCAGGTTCACCGCCGTGGGCCTGGCGGCGGCAAGCCCGGCGCGGGCTCGGGCCACGTCCTCGCGCAGGACCTCGACGCTTCCCGCCCGGCTTCGCGCCGCGGCCAGCGCGACGGCGTAGGCGGCAGCGACGCCGATCGCCGGCGCGCCGCGTACGGCCATCTCGCGGATCGCCTCGGCGACCTCCTGCCAGCTCGAGAGCCGGAGCTCCACCGTCTCGGCGGGGAGCCGGCGCTGGTCGAGCAGGACGACCGCATCGTCCTCGAGACGGGCGATGGTGTGCGGGCTCAGGATGTCGCTGGCGACCTGCACGGGCAGCCCCCTACGTGCCTTCGTCCCAGGTGTCGAGGTAGCGGCGCTGCTCGTCAGTGAGCGCGTCGATCGCGATGCCCATGCTCTCCAGCTTGAGGCGGGCCACCTCGTCGTCGATCTCGCGCGGCACCGCGTACACGCGCGGCTCGAGGTCGGCGTGGTTTCGGGCGACATACTCGGCGGAGAGCGCCTGGTTGGCGAAGCTCATGTCCATCACGGCGGCCGGGTGGCCCTCGGCGGCAGCGAGGTTCACGAGCCGGCCCTCGGCGAGCAGGAAGAGCCGGCGCCCGTCGGCCAGGTCGAAGCGGCGCACATGCGGCCGGGCGACGCCCTCGTCCGCCGCCAGGTCGCGCAGCGCGGGGATGTCGATCTCGACGTCGAAGTGGCCGGTGTTGGCGAGGACGGCGCCGTCGCGCATCGCCTCGAAGTGCTCGCGGCGCAGGATGTGCTTGTTGCCGGTCGCGGTGACGAAGATGTCCCCCTGGGCGGCGGCGTCCGCGATCGGGGCGACGCGGAAGCCGTCCATCACCGCCTGCAGCGCCCGCAGCGGGTCGACCTCGACCACGATCACGTGGGCGCCGAGGCCACGCGCCCGGTCGGCGAGGCCGCGGCCGCACCAGCCGTACCCGCACACCACGAACGTGCGGCCGGCGAGCAGGATGTTGGTCGCGCGGATGATGCCGTCGATGGTGCTTTGGCCCGTGCCGTACCGGTTGTCGAACAGGTGCTTGGTCAGCGCGTCGTTCACGGCGATGATGGGATACGCCAGCACGCCTTCTTTCGCCATCGCGCGCAGGCGGATCACGCCGGTCGTCGTTTCTTCAGTTCCGCCGATGACGTTCTTCA
>DASQXS010000229.1:0-2296 GCA_035639615.1 Gaiellales bacterium
GACATCATCTGCGGCGACGGCGGCCGCGACCGCCTCCACGGCGGCGGCGGCGCAGACCAGCTCTACGGCGGCAAAGGTGCCGACACCGAGACCGGCGGAAGCGGTGACGACACCGTCTCTGGCGGCGACGGCTCGGACGACCTGCAGGGCGACGACGGCAACGACACCATCGTCGGCGGCGCCGGCGATGACGACGAGCAGGGTGGCCAGGGCTCGGACGACGAGCAGGGCGACGCCGGCAACGACACCGTGTACGGTGGCGGCGACGACGACCAGCTCTCGGGCGGCTCCGGCTCCGACGAGCTTCACGGCGGCTCCGGCAATGACGACCTGCAGGGCGATGACGGCAACGACGACCTGCAGGGCGACGACGGCGACGACACGCTCGCCGGCGGGGACGGAGACGACTCCATCGACGGCGGCCGGGGTAACGACGAAGACCAGCAGTAACCGCTCGGCTCCACACGCATGCGACGGCGCCCACGAGGGCGCCGTCGCTGCGTCAGGCGTCCGACTGGTCAAGCGTTCGTAACCGCGACGCCGTAACGACGACCTGCCCTGGCGCGATACCCAGAGTGTGGGATCCCGGTCTCGGCTTCCGTTCGGACGCCGTGACTCGGTCGTGCTCCAGGAACGGAGCCGTCACCCCGGCCTCCTCATCTCGGTCGTGAGACGCCGCGACTCGCCGCTGATGCACGCCTACCTCCACACGCCCGGCTGGCGGCGCATCGTCGCGGTCGCCCGTGGAGTGTCGGCGCGGGAGGCGGCGGATCGGGCCGACGCGCTCCACTCGGCCGCGATCGCACGCGAGGCCGACCGTGGCCCGCCGCCGTCCGACCGCTCCTCGACGCCGTAACAGATGTGACGGGGGTTGCCCGACCCCCGGCGACTGTTTAGACTCGGGGTCCCGGTTGAGAAGACAGCCGGCCCCACGCCAGCGGAGGCCCACCGTGCTGCAGTCCCAACCTGCGAAGGCTGTTTCTCCACGCGAGGTGATCGAAAGCTCGTTGCATGCGTTCTCGGCGCGAGACGAAGCGGCCCTCGCGCGGCTGATCCATCCGGACGGTGTCTTCAACCTCCGCTCCAGCGACCACCAGGTGAGGGGCGTCAACGGCATCCGGGCATACGTCGAGCAACGGCGCGAGCGGATCGTGAATTACACGATCTCGCAGTGGGTGGAGCTCGGCCCGAGGACGTGCGTCCTCGCCGGCCGGCTCCAGCACCAGGCGGACACCGGGATCAGGGACTCACCGGTCGCCTGGCGCGTCGAGGTGCGCGACGGCATGCTGTGGCGGATCGACGTCCACGAGACACTCGCCGACGCCCTCTCGAGCGAGGTCACGAACACCCATCCGCCCGGACGGTAGGCGGTCAGCGCTCGACGATCGTCGTGCCGCCGCCGCGGCGCGATGCGCTCGCCGCCCAGATGATCGACGCCGCCAGGCCGAGGACGCCGACGGCCATGAGAATGTCGCCGACGATGCGCCAGTTGACGTGCGCTGTGTGAATGGTGACCGCGAACCGGAGGATCGCCCCGATCGCGATGAGGACGATTGATGTACCAATACCCACGGCCCATAGATACCCGCCGCCGTCGCGTCCGTAACCCGTCTCAGCGCCTGCGCAACACGCGCGCGGCCGCCCTGAGATCCGAGACGAAGTCCTTCATGGCCCGGTCGCGGTCCTCGTCCGGCGCCCGCAGGACTGAGGCGGGATGCACCGTGGCGATCGTGGCGACGCCGCCCGGCCCCTCGTGCCTCCGGCCCCGCTCGCGCGTCACCCGGAAGCCCGCCCCGAAGACCGACGTCGCGGCCGTCGAGCCGAGCAGGACGAGCACCTGCGGCGTGATCGCCTCGAGTTCCGCGGCGAACCACGGTTGGCAGGCGACGATCTCCCAGCGAGAGGGCGTCTTGTGGATCCGGCGCTTCCCGCGCGCCTCCCACTTGAAGTGCTTGACCGCGTTCGTCGTGTAGACCCGGTCCGGGTCGATCCCGGCCATCTCGAGCCCTCGGTCGAGAAGGCGACCGGCCGGGCCCACGAACGGATGCCCCTGCTTGTCCTCCTGGTCGCCGGGCTGCTCGCCGGCCATCACCACGTCGGCGTCGTCCGGGCCCTCGCCGAAGACTGTCTGCGTCCCTCGCTCCCAGAGCGGGCAGCCATGGCAGCGGGCCGCCGCCCGGCGCAGGCTCGCCAGATCGCGCTTCTGCGGGAGGTACTCGGCGGCACCCGGACCGCGTGACGAGGCCATCTCACGCACTGGCCGGGGCCAGTTCCGGCAAGATCTCGTGCTCGTAGA
>DASQXS010000230.1:0-10234 GCA_035639615.1 Gaiellales bacterium
GTGACCATCGCGGAACTCCCTATCGAGCTGGCCCACCGAGAGGCCGACCGCATCGAGGTCGCGTTGGCTCTGGTGCCCCGAACCGCCGCGGCTCCTGGTCGCCGTGATCGACACCCACACGGGCGCCGCCTTCCAGGTTCCGATCGGCGACGACGATAGCGCCCTGGACGTGTTCCATCACCCCTACGCGTACGCCGCCTGGCGCGGGATCGACTACAGCGAGCCCGTGGCCGTTGCCGCCGAGGCGGCATGACCGCCGGCGTCGGGCCGGCGGAGGCACGCGTCCACGACGTGATCCTCCGCGACGGCCGAACTCTGCGCCTGCGCCCGCCCGGCGCCGCGGATGCCGAAGCCGTGCGGCGGTTCCTCACAGCGCTCTCGCCGGCGACCCTTCACCTGCGCTTCCACGCCATCCCCCGGATCGACGACACCCTGGTGGCCAAGACGCTCGATCCCGACTGGGAGAGCCGGGGCGCGCTGATCGCGGTGACCTTGGGCGATGACGGCGCGGAGCGCGTGGTCGGCCTTGGGAGCTATGACCGCCTGCGCGATCCGCGCGCGGCCGAGGTCGCGTTCGTCGTCGCCGACGACCGCCATTCGGACGGCATCGCCACGCGGCTCCTCGAGGAGCTCGCCGAGGAGGCCGCCGCCCTCGGTGTGGAGCGCTTCGTTGCCGAGGTGCTGCCCGAGAACGGCCAGATGATGCGCGTATTCCAGGACTCGGGGTTCGCCGTGTCGACGACGACCGGAGCAGGCGAGCTCCATATCGAGTTCCCGATCCGGTCCGACGAGCGCTACACCGACGCGGTCGATGTCCGCCATCACACCGGCGTCACCAGATCGCTTCGCCCGGTCCTCGTGCCGGCGACGGTCGCCGTCGTCGGCGCGTCGGCGCGCGACGGGTCGATCGGCGGCGCGCTCTTCCAGAACATCGTGGACGGCGGCTTCGACGGCCGCGCCTATCCCGTCAACCGGTCCGGCGATTCCGTGGCCGGTCATGCGGCATACCCGTCCGTGGCGGCGATCCAGCAGCCGATCGACCTCGCGGTCATCGCTGTCCCCGCGGGCGCCGTCCTGGCCGCTGCGAGGGAGGCCCTGGAGGCCGGAGCACGAGCGCTGTGCGTCATCAGCGCCGGCTTCGCCGAGACCGGCCCCGCCGGCGCCGACGCGGAGGATCACCTCCTCGCCCTCGTGCGCGCACACGGTGCGCGGCTCGTAGGGCCGAACTGCCTCGGAATCGTCTCCGCCGAGGCGCACTTGAACGCAACCTTCGCGCGTACTGGGATGCCGCCGGGGAACATCGCCCTGTCATCGCAGAGCGGCGCAGTCGGTCTCGCCGTGATCGACGAGGCGGCGGCCCGCGGGCTCGGCTTCTCGGCGTTCGTGTCGATTGGGAACAAGGCCGACGTCTCGTCAAACGACCTCCTCGAGTACTGGGAGGACGACCCCGCCGCCGCCGTGATCGCGCTCTACCTCGAGTCCTTCGGGAACCCGCGCCGGTTCGCGCGGATCGCGCGCCGGGTCGCCCGGCGCAAGCCGATCCTGGCCCTGAAGGCGGGAGCGACGCCGATCGGGGAGCGGGCGGCGCTCTCGCACACCGCTGCGCTGGCCGGCTCCAACGCGGCGGCCGAGGCGCTCTTTCATCAGGCAGGCGTCCTGCGTGCACACACGCTCGAGGAGTTCGAGGACGCGCTTCAGCTCCTCGCCACCCAGCCTCTGCCGCGCAGGCGACGGCTCGCGATCCTCTCCAACGCCGGCGGCCTGGCCATCCTCTGCGGGGACGCATGCGCCGAGGCCGGCTTCGAGCTCGCGGCGCTGAGCGACCAGACCCGGGCGCACCTCTCCGCACTCGTGCCTGCCGAAGCGACCGTGCTGAACCCCGTCGACCTGCTGGGATCGGCCACCGCCGAGACCTTCGCCGCCGCCGCTCCGCTCGTGCTCGCCGATGCCGATGTCGACGCCCTCATCGTCCTGGCGGCCCCGACCGCGGTCGTCTCGACAGAGGCCGCCGCACAGGCGATCTCCGCCGTCTGGGAGCGGGCGTCCCGGGACAAGCCCGTGCTCATGGTGACGCCGGGCGGTGAGCCTGCCCACGGCCCAGTGCCGTGCTACCGGTACCCCGAGGCCGCTGTCCGCGCCCTTCGCAAGGCGACCGACCGCGCGACGTGGCTGCGCCGCCCTCACGGCCGGTTCCGTCAGATCCCATCCGACCGCGCCGAGGCCCACGCCGTCATCGACGCGGCCCTCGCCGCTCCTGACCAGCCCTGGCTTCCGGCCGACGCCGCCCGCCGCCTGCTCTCGGCCTACGGGATTCCCCACGTTGCCCAGCGGGTGGTCACCAACACCGCCGACGCAGTGGATGCAGCGAGGAGGCTCGGGTATCCGCTCGCCGTCAAGGGCGGCAGCCCGGGCGCCCACAAGACAGACGTGGGCGCGGTCGTGCTGGGCGTTGCCGACGAAGCCGCGCTCACCGCCGCGCTCGACCAGGTGGGACCGGCCGCCGTGCTCCAGCCGATGGTGGAGGGCGGCGTCGAGCTTCTCGCCGGCGCCGTCCAGGACCCGGTCTTCGGGCCGGTCGTCGCCTTCGGCCCGGGCGGGATCTGGACCGAGGTCATCGGCGGCGCCACCGTTGCGGCTGCGCCGATGACCGACGTCGACGCCGAGGAGCTGGTGACGTCGGGGAAGGCCGGAGCTCTGATCTCGGGCTTCCGCGGGTATCCACCGGCGGACGTCCCTGCTCTCGTCGATCTCGTGCTGCGGGTCGCCGCCCTCGCCGAGGACTTCCCTGAAGTCGCCGAACTCGACCTGAACCCCGTCATGGCCCTGGGCAACGACTGCGTGGCGGTCGACGGACGCATCCGGATCGCCCGGGCGCCGGCGCGGCGGCGACTCAAGACGTGGTGAGGGCCGCGGCGTCGATCCGCGCCAGATAGGGGGCCAGGTAGCGGCCGTGCGTCTTCACCGGCGGCCACCACATCGGCCCCAGGCTGGTCTTCGCGGTGTCGCCGCGGCCGCCGCCGATGTCGGCCCGCAGGAACCGATCGCCGTCTCCGGTGACGAGGCGGCCGCGCAACACCGGCCGGAACGGTTCGGGATGCACATCGGCGCCTGCCTCGGCGGCGAGCGCCTGGGCGACCGCGTCGGCCTGCTCGGCCGCAATGCCGCCCTGCTTGACCGGAAACGCCGTGATGTCGCCGGCCGCATACACGTCGGCCAGCCGTTCGACGCGGCCGTGCTCATCCGTTCGAAGGAGCCCGGCCCGCGTTGCAGGAACGCCGTCGATCGGCACCCCGAAGAGGCGAGGCAGGGCGACCACCCGGTCGGCGGGAACGTCTCGGTGCGGCCGGGTGCGCAGCGCCCCGCCCACCGCCTTCACCGGCGTCAGGTTGAGGTGAAGCGCGATGCCGCGCCGCTCGAGCAACGAGCGGACGGCGGCGCTCGCATCCCCGCCGAATGCCGCCAGCGGCTCCGACTCGGGGGAGACGATCGAGACGGAGAGCCGGGCACCTGCGTGGTGGGAGAGCAGCAGCGCGAGCTCGTACGCGGGCAACGTCCAGCCGATGCTCGCGGGGATCGCGAGCGCCACCAACAGGACCCGTCCGGAACCGATCTCCGCGAGGAGGTCGCGCATCGAGGCCACATCGCCGGGCCCGGCGAACGTGAGCGCCCCCGGTATCGCCGGCCGCGCCTCGGCGCCACAGGCGATGACCAGCGCGTCGTAGGCGATCGTCTCGCCGTCGCCGAGCGTGGCCTGCCTTTCCTCCGCCCGGACCGACGCGATCGCGCCGCGCCGGAGCCCGACGCCGATGTCACGTGCGATTCTCGCGAGGTCGAAGCGATGCACCGAGGAGGCGCCGAACGGCTCGCCGACGGCCGCGGCCCGGTACGAGAAGGTCTGACCGGGGCGACGAGCGTGACGTCGCTCAGGTCGGGAGCGAGCGCGCGCACGCCGAGCGCCGTCTCGAGCGCAGCGATGCCGCCACCGGCGATCACGATCCGAAGGGGGCGCATGGCCATGCTCCCAGGCTAGCCGCGGGAGCCGCCGCGGCATCGGCGACGTCCCGCATCGCCGCTTCGGGAAACCCGCACGCCAGAAGCGACCGTAGTTCGCCGCACGCCGATTCGGTGACCACGCCGATGACCAAGTCGTGCTCTCGGACGACGATGATCGACACCATCGATTGGAGGTCGCCATGTACCGCACCATCGTGATCGCGCTCGACGGCTCTGAGGGGTCGGATCGAGCACTGCCCGTCGCCGCCGAGTACGCGAGGCGAGACGGTGCTCGAGTCGTCGTTGCGCACCAGCGCATTCATGCAATCGAGACGGCGATCGAGGAGAAGATCCACTCGCAGGTCGAGGAGTTCGCCGCGACCGGCCTCGACGCGTCGGTGACGATCCGCGACAGCCTGGTGGGACGCGAGGCCGACGTGATCGCCGACGTCGCGAAGGCCGACGCCGACCTGATCGTGATCGCCCCCGGGGCCGGGGCCCGTTCGCCGGCGCCGTCCTCGGGAGCGTCACCCAGCGCCTGCTGCCGATCGCACCCTGCCCCGTGATGGTCGTTCCGGGCGGCTACACGTCTCCCCGCCCCGTGACCGAGACAGCGTCCGCGGCACAGGCATGACCGGACGGTCGGCCTCATCGCAGCCCGGCAGTGCCCGGTCCGCCCGCGCAGGCGACCGTCTGGTGATTCGCGGGCATCGTGAGGGCGAGCCCGAGCGCGACGCCGAGATCCTCGAAGTTATGGGCCCGGACGGCACGCCTCCCTACCGGGTGTGCTGGCAGGACGACGGCCACGAGAGCATCTACTACCCGGGCTCCGACGCGTACGTGGAGCATCTGACGCGCCGCCGCCGCGGATGAACCCGCGACGGCTTGAGCCGGCGGTGCGCGGAGTCGGGCTCGCGGCTCTTGCGGGCACCGGCCTGGCGGCAGGCGGGATCTTGCACGTCGCCGGTTCGGGGCGTCTCGGCGATGCCCTGTGGGCGGGGTCGACGCTCTGCCTCCTCGTCCCGCTCACGGTCTCCGTCGCCCGGACGCTCCTGCGTCGCGACGTCGGGGTAGATGCGATCGCCCTTCTGGCGATGGCAGGCGCGCTGGCGCTCGGGGAGTATCTGGCGGGAGCGGTCATCGCGCTCATGCTGGCAGGCGGAAACGCCTTGGAAGGGATCGCCCAACGCCGGGCTCGGCGTGAGCTCGAGCTCCTCGTCAATCGTGCGCCAAAGGTCGCCAACAGGGTGACGGTGGGCGGTGTCGAGCACGTGACCGTCGATCGGGTTCGGGTTGGCGACCGGCTCCTCGTGCGCGCCGGGGAAATCATCCCGACGGACGGGGTCGTGATCAGCGCTGAGGCGATCGTCGACGAGTCTGCGCTCTCCGGCGAGCCGCTTCCGGTTACGTGCAAGGCGGGTGCCGCCGTCCGGGGTGGGTGCACGAACGCCGGGGACGCGTTCGACATCGAGGCGACGACGCCCGCGTCCCAGAGCGCGTACGCCGCACTCGTCCGCCTCGTGCGCGAGGCCGAGTCCAGCCAGGCCCCGTTCGTCCGCATGGCCGACCGGTACGCCGCCGCATTCCTCCCGGCGACCGTCGCGCTCGCCGGCGTCGCATGGGCGGCGTCCGGCGACGCGCACCGCGCCGTCGCGGTCCTGGTCGTCGCCACGCCGTGCCCGCTCATCCTGGCGGCGCCGATCGCGTTCCTGTCCGGCGTCTCACGGGCCGCCAGGGCGGGGGTGATCGTCAAGGGCGGCGCGGTGATCGAGGCGCTCGGCCGCGCCCGGACCGTGCTCTTCGACAAGACGGGGACGCTGACGCTCGGATCACCTGAGGTGAGTCGGGTGGTCGCGCTCGACGGAATCCCCGGCGACGACGTGCTCAGGGTGGCCGCGTCGCTCGATCAGTTCTCGTCGCATGGTATGGCCGCCGCGATCGTCCGCGAGGCGGCGGACCGCAGCCTCGAGCTGTCGGTCCCGACGCGGGTGCGGGAGAGGGCGGGGTCGGGCATCTCGGGCCTGGTCGACGGGCTGCCGGTCGCGGTGGGAAGCGCCGCGTTCGTCGCGGCCGCCGGTCACGACGGCAGGACAGCTAGCCCCACGCCGGGCCAGGCGCATATCACGGTGGGGGCCGGCGGCCGGGTCGTCGGCGTCATCGTGATGTCCGACCGCCTCCGCGATGACGCCGGAGACCTGGTGCCCAGCCTGCGCCGGGCCGGTATCCGGCACATCGCGCTCGCAACCGGGGACATCGAGATCGCCGCGCAGGACGTCGGCCGGGCTGCCGGCATCGATCGCGTGTACGCCCGCCAGTCTCCCGAAGACAAGCTGGAGCTCGTCCGCGCGCTGTCGCAGCGGCCCGACGTCTCGCCCGTGGTGATGGTCGGCGACGGGGTGAACGACGCCCCGGCACTGGCTCTCGCCGACGTCGGGATCGCGCTCGGCTCCGCGGGCGCAACCGTCGCCTCGGAGGCCGCGGACGCCGTGATCACGCTCGACCGCATCGACCGTGTTGCCGAGGCGATCGCGATCGGCAGGCGTTCGCTCCGCATCGCCGAGCAGAGCGTCGTGGTCGGGCTGGGGCTGAGCGGCGCGGGGATGGGTGCAGCCGCGCTGGGATACCTGCCGCCCGTCGGAGGCGCCGTGTTTCAGGAGATCATCGACGTTGCCGTGATCCTGAACGCCCTGCGCGCGCTCGGCAGGTGACGCGGCGGTTGCGGGAAAGCCGATGCCGGAATTCGTCCCGGCACCGATGCGGCAGTACGAGCACGCGCCTACCCTGATCCCGTCCACACGCTCAACAAGGAGAGTCCAGATGCCAACCATCATCGCCGCAACGGACGGCTCCCCGTCCGCCCGGGCTGCCGTCGACCGCGCCGTCGCCGAGGCGATCGCCTCGGATGCGAAGCTCGAGCTCGTCGGCGCCTGGTCGATTCCCGTAAACGGTGAGTTGGGCGCGCCCGGCCTCATGTCCGAGGACGTGTTCTACGCCGATCGGAATGCGATGGCGGCGATCCTGGCCGAGGCCAAGTCGGCCGCCAGCGAGGCGGGCATCGACGCCGAGACGTGTCTGGTCTCCGGCGACGCCGCCGCCGAGATCTGCAGGCTTGCGGACGAGCAGGACGCCAGCCTGATCGTGATGGGCACACGCGGCCACAAGCCGCTCGCCGCCGCGATCCTGGGCAGCGTCGCCACGCGCGTGCTCCAGCACGCGGCGTGCCCGGTCATGGTGGTGCCGGACTCGGAGCCGAGGTCGTGACGGTGTCGAGATCTGTGCTGTACGTCGCCCCGATCGACCGAGCCCAGCAGGACCGTCTCCGCGCCCTCTTCTCAGGGTCTCCGCCGTTTGACCCCGAGACCACCGCGCTGGACAGGCACACCGTCTTCATGAGCGAGCAGCGGGTCGCGTTTCTGTTCGAGGGAGAGGATCCCGAGGCGGCCGTCCTGGCGCTCGCCCGCGACCATGACCTGCAGCTGCAGGTCATGGACCTCGCCAGCGCCGTGCACGCGCCCGACACCCTCCGGCCCGTCTTCGACTGGCGACGCGGCGGCTGAGCTTAGATCCGCGGGAAGCCGGAGGACTTCCCCTCGCCGGGCGGGGTGCCCTCGCGCGCCTGCGTCAGCATGTCGCTCGCGGCGACGGCGGCGTCCTCCTTGTCCGCGAACGTGGCGTCGGTCAGGTGCTTCTCTTTGTAGTCGTTGTCCTCGATGTACCCCCGCCACGTTCGGGTTTCCCGGTCAAACTCGACGCCCGTGTGCCAGTCCGAATAGTCCTCGCCGCTCATGTCAGCCCTCCAGGTGGGGTTCGCGGCGATTCTACGAATCAGCGATCGGAACTGCAATCGGCCGACCTGTCCGAGACGCGGCGTCCGTTCGGCAGGCGGCGACGATCCCCGCGCGCCAGCCCGGCGCCCGCCCTCCGGCCGGCGGACGGACCTCCTCCACAGGAAGGCCGCTTCTCGTGATCAGCCACGAGATCACCGAGTTCGAGTTCCACATCTCGCCGGTGCCGAGCTCGTCGCGACCCCATACCGGTGCGGGGAGATCACCCACGCGCTCCCAGAGGCGACGAGCGAGTCGTGGATCGTCCGTTAGCCGCTTCGGGCTCTCGACGGCCTCGGCGATGTCGGGGATCACCCCGTCGCGCCAGCGCCTGACCTCGTAGCGGAAGATCCGCGCGCACCCCGCCCACCGCGCGCCCACCGGGCCCTCGACGAGGACGCCTCGGCGCTCTCCGTGCGAGTCTAGGATCGGCGCTTGTTCGATCACGAACCGTCCCTCGGGCAGGTACACCACAAGCGCCGAGTGGTAGAGGTCGCACGCCGTTCGGTGATGCAGACGCGCCGCCACCCCCTCGTACACGCGGCCGTTCAGCCGGACGGATCTCCCGCCCGCGCCCAACGGCAACCAATACAGATCCACACCTGACCGTTCATCCCTCTGGGGTGCGTGCGGCATGCGGAAAGCGTCGCCAGTCGCCGCCATCCCCGCATCCGCAGGAACCCCGAACTGCGCCGCGGAGAACTACGCTCCCACGATCCGACGGGAGGCATCCGCCCGTTTAGAACAGGCTCCGAAGCACGTGGACGAGCGCCGCACCGATCATCACGATGAGGATGATCCCGCCCGTGCCCAGGGCGATCCCGATCCCGAGGAGGGCGACGTCCTCGAGGATGATCGCCAGGGAGAGGGCGATCGCACCCATCGCAGGCAAGGTATCCAGCCCAGTGAATGGCGGCGCGAGCGCGGCGGCGACCGCCAGCGCGACGAAGAGCAGGCCGAGGACCCGAAGCATCCAGCCTTGCCGCAATAGGCCCGCGCCGCGCGGTCGCGAGAAGCGCTCGACCCGCCGAACCCAGCGGATCATGAACGGGATCGCTGTGTCAGTCGTGCTTGCTCCGAGCTCGCGGCCGTGCCAACGCTCCGGGAGCCAGAGCGTCCGCCGGCCCAGCACCATCTGCGCGGCGATGACCACTGTGATGGCCTCGAACAGGTGGGTGACGCCGCCGGTCGGGAGCGGCAGGGCCGGGACGAACATGAGGAGCAGGATCGCCGTGGCGAAGCTCTTCTCCGCGAACACATCGCTCAGCGCCCCAAGCGTCTTTCGCTCATCGCTCCGAAGCCAGCGTTCGAGTTGATCGCTGAATTGCTCGCCTGTCTCGGACATCGGTGGGAAGTGTGGAGCGAGCTCGATCGGCCGGCCTCGTCGGGGGTGGGCTCGGGTTCGAGCGCCACGTCAGCGAACGAGGCTGCATCCTCCATCGGCTCGAGGTGGGTGAAGACGCTTGCCGCGGGGACGGCCTTGCGCAGGTCGCGCTCCAAGAGCTCGAGGAGAACGTGGCCCTCGTGCACGCTCCACGATCCGGGTACGAGCACGTGCAGGAACGTCGGCGATCACGCACCACTCCTGACCGACCCGGTGAACATCTGGGCCGGGACGTTCCTCCTCGCCGTCGCGCTTGATCTGAGCAGGCAACACGCCCCCGACATCGCCAAACCCGGCCACAGGCAGCGACCTGAATAGTCGAAACGGCAGCACGTCGCCCGGACGGAAGCTCTCCGCGGCGGACGGCTCCGCCCGGGCGAGTGAGCGACCCTACGTGCGCGTCGCGTGGCCCGCTCGGCCTGTGTAGACGTCGAGCCGGAGGAACATCGGGATGAGCATGATCGGCATCATCAGGCCGTGCTCGGCCAATGCCAGATCGCCCATGTCCAGCGTCCCGACCCAACCGAGGGTTAGCAACGCAGTCGCGAGAGCGGGCATCACAGCAGCCATCTCGAGCGTCGGCCGCCTGGACATCCCGCGAAACAGCATCCATGCCACCATCGGCGTAGTCATGGCGAACGTGACCACAAGCACCGAAAGCACCGGCAGCTGATGAAATGGCTCGGAATATCCGAAGACCCCTGCCGCCCCGAAGTACACGAGATCGCCGACCGCGAACCCCACGCACATCGGCGCGCACATCTCGACGTAGTGCCGGACGAAGTGTCCCACCTGGCGCGGGACGCTGATCCGCGGCACCACCAGGCCCTCGTTTCCGATCTGCGACTTCTGCTTGATGTGTAGCATCAGACACCTCCCTTCAACGCGATGGCATAGCCGCTTCGAGCGTCACGCGAATCGGGGAGTCGACGGTGCTCTCGTAGGTGGATTCACGTATTGGACACACGCTGGACGGTCGATGGCTAATGGCCGCCGCCGGGGAGTCGAACCCCGGAGCGCCGGGTCATGCCGA
>DASQXS010000231.1:0-10148 GCA_035639615.1 Gaiellales bacterium
CAGCACCATTCGCGGGAACTTGTCCAGGTACGGCATCCCGTCCGCGACCCGGTCGATCGTCCACGCCAGGACGCGGCGCTCGTCTTCTGTGATGTCGGCCGGCGCAGCAGCATGCGACCGGCCGACCGTGATCGTGTGCGGCCGGAACATCTCCCACAAGAACTGGCTGCCGTATCCCAGCGACGCCACCTGCCTGGAGCGGTCGAGCAGCTGAAACAGCATGGTCGTCCCCGAGCGCGGAGACCCGAGGATGAAGATCGGCGCCCGCGGCGGCGGTCGCCGGGGGAGGACCGGAGCCGCCGTACGCAGAAGCGCGCCGGCGGCGCGGTGTCGCCGGCGCGTCATCGCCGCCCACCGCACGAGCCGGGCACGGTCCTGCCGCATCATCCTCGCACCAGCTCCCTCACCGGCTCGAGCGAGAACCGGGCGTGTGTCCAGATCCCGACCCTCGCCCTGGCGAACGCGAGCTGCAGCACGTTCTGCATCGTCTGGGCCGCGCACGTGGCGGCCGCAACGCCGGTGATCCCGTAGTGAGGCGCGAGCAGGATCTCCGCGGTCAGGGCGAACGCCCCCGACGCGATCGTGAGGGCCATCATCGTCCGCTGGTGGCCGGTCATCATGAGCGTGGCGCCGCTCGACCCCGTGCAGACGGCGACGAGCCGGGCACAGCTCAGGATCACCAGCACCGTCGCGCCGTGGCGGAAGTACGAGCCGTAGACGATCGACATGATGAGGCCGCCCGCGACCACGAACGTCCCCAGGACGAGCGCCGCGGGTATCCCGGCGAGCGTCGACACGCTCCGGAGCGTGCGCTCGAGCTGCTCCCGCTCTCCGCGGGCGTGAAGCTCGGCGATGATCGGCGGCACGACCTGGGAGATGATGATGAGCGGCGTCGCCACGAAGAACACCAGCCGGGAGGCGGCGCCGTAGAGCGCGACGTCGGACGTCGTCGTGAAGTGGCCGACGACCCAGAGATCGACGCCGGTCCCGACGGCGAAGCTGGCGATGCTGGTGCCGAGCAGCGGGAGCGAGATGCCGGCGACCTCACCGACGCGCACGGGCTCGTCGCCCGCAAGGCGCGTCACCCGCCGGCGCAGCATCGCCGTCCCCGCGACCAGCGCGATCGCCGTCGCGACCGCCGTCAGCCCCACCGCCTCGGCCAGCGTCGGGCGCACGCCGGCGATCCAGAGGGTGCCGAACGCGAGCACCAGCAGGACGTCCACGGCGAGTCCGCTGAAGAGCGTCGCCGGCCAGAAGCGCTTGAGGCCGCGAAAGGTCTCGGCGGTGAGGGAGAGAAGCGCGTTCACAATGATCCAGACCGCGGCGAGGCCGACCACGCCCGCCACGGCCTGCGAGTGGTAGATGTTCACGGCCACGAAGTCGCCGAGGCCGAGCTCGAGGAGGAGCGCGAGCGCCACAGACGACGCGGCGCCCATGGTGAACACGACCCGGATCGAGCGCCGGGCGCGGCCAGTGTTGCCGGTCGCACGCGACGATGCCACCAGCCGCACGACGGCACGATCCAGCCCGAGCTGGGCGATCGTGGTCCCGAACGTGACCATGCTGAACACGAGGAAGTAGGCGCCCAGCGTGCTGTGACCGACGATCCGGGCGAGGATCGCGTTGAACACCAGCGTCAGCAGCGTCCCTGCCGCCATGCCCAGGAACACGGTCAGGGACCCGCGGACGAGCTTGCGGCGGATCGCGGCGGCGGGCGACGCGATGGGGGCGCTGGCCTCGGTCAACGCCAAGGCGACGGATCGGGGTCGCCGTCACCGAACCAGGCAAGCGCCGCACAGAGCCGGTACCCCGGCAGGCAGGAGATATCACCGACGGGCGCGTCCATCTCCCCGAGCGTACACGGCTTCCGCATCGCCGTCACGTGCTCTCCGAGCCGGTGGCTCCACCTCTTCCCCGCATCCGCCACCGCCGTATAATGCACACCATGCAAACGCACGAGCGCCTGCCCACAATCGTCTTCAGCTCCGTCGTCCGCTCGACCAAGCAGAGCGAAAGCCACGGCGGCGTCTACCTGTTCGACCTCCAGACGGAGCAGCTCACGCAGATGATCGACTGGGACGACCAGTCGATCGACTTCACCCAGCGCGGCGGTGACCGTGGCCTGCGAGGGATCGCCTTCCACGCCGAGCGCATGTTCCTGGCGGCGGCCGACGAGATCTTCATCTACGACCCATCGTTTCGCCTTCTGGGATCGATCAAGAACCCGTACCTGCGCCATTGCCACGAGATCAATGTGGGCGGGGACAAGCTCTTCCTCGGGTCGGTGGGATACGACTCGATCCTCGAGTACGACATTCCCAGCGAGCGGTTCACCGCCGGCTACTGCATCCGCTACCGCGGCATCCGCCGCCGGATCCTGCGGCGCAAGGAGGGCGGGTTCCAGACCCGGCCATGGCCCAGCCTGATCGTGTTCGATCCGAACGGCGACGACGGCCCCGAACCGGGGGACACGTCCCATCCGAGCTTCCCGCGCTGGCACGCCGGCGAGCTGCACATCGCGGGCGGCGGGCTCGGACACATCTACGCCGTCCGCGACGGCCGCCTTGCCAGGGTCGCCCGAATCCCGTTCGAATCACACAATGCGCAGCTGTTTCGCGGCGGAGTCCTCATGAACCACTCGCCCACCCACCGCATGCTCTTCCTCGACGGGCGCGGTCAGATGACGAAGACCTGGCCTGTTCCGCAGTATCCCGAGGAGGCGCTCGAGTTCGCAAACGTTCCCCGCGACCACGCCTACCAGGGGTTCTGCCGCGGGATCACGATGGCGGGCGAGAACGTCATCGTGCAGGGGTCGTCGCCCGCGACGATCAACCTCTTCCGGTGGGATCCGCCCGAGATGATCAAGTCCGTCAACCTCACCATGGACGTCCGCAACTCCATCCACGGGCTCGAGATCTGGCCGTACGCCGAGGTGCCGAGCCCGCCCGCCGCCCTTGCGACGGCGGACGTGCGCACCAACCCGTCCGGCGGCGGCCCCGCGGCCGGGTAGCCGCCGAGAGGACCCTGGGTCGCGAATCCGCACCGGTCTCGGGTACCCTGTCCCGAGCCGCGAAGGGATGGGCAGATGGAACGGCGTCTGCGGAAGATGTCATGCGAATTCGTGCATAGGCCGTTGACGGGGCCTGGAACCGGTCATACTGGAAGAGGCAAGGGTTGACAGGAACCCGCGCCGTGGGGACACTTGGACGGTCAAGAGAGCACGGTTGAGGAGGGGAAATGACGGTAGCGCGCACCGGCGTGGGCACGAGTGACGGTTGTCGGCTGTATCTGGTCCGCCACGGCCGGACTGTCATGAACGCCGAAGTGCGGTTCCGAGGCCGCCTGGAGGTGCCGTTGGACGCCGTCGGGCGAGCCGAGGCCCTCGCCGCCGCCCGGAACCTGACGACCGCGGGCCTGGCTGCGGTCTACACGAGCCCGCTCGCCAGGGCGCGCGAGGTGGCGATGGCGATCGCTGCTGCGTCTCGGCTGGAGCGGGTCGACGACCACGACGGCCTGAACAACCTCGACTACGGCGCGTGGGAGGGCCTGACCAAGGAGGAGTGCGCCGCCCACGACCCCGATGCCTTCCGCATCTACGCGGAGGACCCCGAGCGGGCGGCCTGCCCGGACGGCGAGGCGCTCGCCGACGCCGCCGACCGTGTGGTCGAGGCGCTGCGTGAGATCGGCACCCGCCATCCCGGCCAGTCGATCGCCGCTGTCAGTCACGGCGCGATGGTGCGGCTCGCGGTGCTCCGCATCGCCGGCCCGACGATCGGCGACTGGCAGTTCAAGCTTCCGACCGGCTCGGCCACCGTCATCGATTACGCAAACGGCGAGCTGACGCTCGCCTCGGCGGTCAACCGCTACCAGCCCGACCCCCGCAAGGCGGCCGCGGGCACCGTCGACGACACGAGCGCGGTGGCGTCGTGAGTGCGCCGCTGGTGGTCGTAGCGGGCGGCGGCGGCTTCATCGGCGGCCACCTCGTCCGTGACCTCGTCAGGCGCGGGAAGCGCGTGCGTGCCGTCGACATGAAGCCGCTCGACCAGTGGTACCAGGTCGCACCGGAGGCGGAGAGCGTGGTGCTCGACCTGTCCCGTCGCGAGGCATGCGAGGAGGCGACCGCCGGCGCGTCCCGGGTCTACAACCTCGCTGCGGACATGGGCGGCATGGGCTTCATCGAGAACAACAAGGCGCTCTGCATGCTCTCCGTCCTCATCAACACCCATATGCTGATGGCGGCGCGGGGCGAGGGCGTCGAGCGCTTCTTCTTCTCGTCCTCCGCCTGCGTGTACGCCGCCGACCGGCAGACCTCCCCGGACGTGACGGCCCTTGCCGAGAGCGACGCCTACCCGGCCATGCCCGAGGACGGCTACGGTTGGGAGAAGCTCTTCAGCGAGCGCATGTGCCGCCACTTCCTTGAGGACTTCGGCCTCGCCACGCGCGTGGCCCGCTACCACAACGTCTACGGCCCGTACGGCACGTACGACGGCGGACGCGAGAAGGCACCCGCCGCGATCTGCCGGAAGGTGGTGCAGGCCAAGATCTCGGGAACAAACGCCATCGAGATCTGGGGCGACGGCGAGCAGACCCGAAGCTTCATGTACGTCGACGACTGCGTGCACGGCACCCAGCTCTTGACAGACAGCGACGTCACCGAGCCGCTCAATATCGGAAGCTCGGAGCTCGTGACCATCAACCAGCTCGTCTCGATCGTCGAGGAGATTGCGGGCGTCCGCCTCAAGCGGCGCTACAAGCTCGACGCGCCCCAGGGTGTGCGCGGGCGGAACAGCGACAACACGCTCATCCTCGAGCGCCTCGGCTGGGAGCCGTCGATCAGCCTATGCGAGGGCATGGAGCGCACGTACCGCTGGATCCACGACCAGATGGCCGCGCCGGAACAGACCTCGGCGGCGGCGCTCAGCGCGGCCCGCTGACTCACCAGTCCAGATCGCGCTCGTAGCCGAGCGCGATCAACTGGTCGCCAGCGACCGCTTTGAACAGACGGACGTGCTCGGCGCTCAGGCGCGTGCGCCACTCGCCTACCTGCCCGGAGCGGAAGGTCGAGCTGCGGTCGGACCAGACCCGGTCCGCGACGGCACGGAGCCGGTCTGCGGCGAGCGGCCGGCCGACGTGACGCGCGACCTCGACGACCGCGCGCTCCTGCCGCTCCCTGGTGCCGCCGCCAGCCTCGCCGATCAGGTCCTCGAACCGGACCACGAGGACTCCGGGGGTGGACAGCCAGGGCAGGTAGCGGGCGAGCCGCTCGCCGATCGAGTCCTGGCCGCGGCCGTACTCGTCCGCCGGAAACCCGGTGATCGTCGCGGTCAGGCGCTCGCTCTCCGTGGTGTAGAGCTTGGTGAACCGGCGGTTGAGGTCATGCGAGGTCATCTTCGCCACGTAGTGCTGGGCCGAGACGACGACGTCGCGCGGGTCGCGCAGGACGAGCAGTGAGCGGTAGCCGAGCTCCTCGAGCACCGAGTCGAGGCCGGCGACGTGCGGGAAGTGCCCGGTCATGAACTGCCCGCGGTTGACGCCGCCGAGCGTCCGCCGCAGCCGCGCCCAGTCCATGTTCTCGGCCTCGGCCCGGGGAGCCCCGCCCGTGAAGTCGCCGGCGGCGCAGTGGACGCCCGAGAACATCATCCGCGGCAGCTCGCCGAGCAGCGTCGACAGCAGGTGCGTCCCGCCCTTGGGGAAGCTGTTCGCAAACACCCGCGGACCCGGCAGAAAGACGTTGGCCCGGGCCACCACGCGGTACGCCGGGACGACGGCCCTCCGCTTCACGCCGGCGTGTCGTGCGATGAGCTGCGAGAGGGTGGCCATCCGGGATTCGAGTATCCGGCCGCGCCGACGGGGTGTCAACGCGACGACCTGGGGCGCGGCGATACTGCATTCGATGAGGAGCATCCTCGTAACGGGAACGCACCGGTCCGGCACGGGCTGGGTCGGACAGGTGCTGGCCGCCTCGCCGCAGCCGCTCGGGTATGTCTGGGAGCCGTTCAGCATCCTCCACCGGCCGGGGACGTGCGCGGCCCGGTTTGAGCACTGGTTCCCCTATGTGTGCTCCGAGAACGAGGAAGGCGTGCGAGGCCCCGTCGCCGAGATGCTGGCATGGCGCTACGCCGTCGCGGCCGAGGTCGGGGCCCTGCGATCACCCAAGGACGCGGCAAGGATGGCCCGGGACTTCTGGCGGTTCGCCCGCCACCGGCGTGCCCGCGCGATTCCGCTGCTCAAGGACCCGATCGCCGTGTTCTCGGCGGAATGGCTGCACGCGACGTTCGCCACGGAGCCGGTCCTCCTCGTCAGACATCCGGCGGCGTTCGCGGCCAGCATCAAGCGCCTGCACCTGCGGCATCCGTTCGGGCACTTCCTCGCGCAGCCGCTGCTCATGCGCGACTGGCTGCAGCCGTTCACCGCCGACCTGCACCGGTTCGCCGAGGCCGAGCAGGACATCGTCGACCAGGCGATCCTGCTCTGGAACGTGATCCATCACGCCCTGGCGGCATACCGGGACCGGCATGCCGACTGGCCGCTCCTGCGGCTGGAAGACCTGTCTCGCCGTCCGGTCGAGGGGTTCCACGCGCTCTTCGACCGCCTCGACCTGCCCCGCGACGGGCATGTCGACCAGATGATCCGCCGAACCAGCGATGCCTCGAATCCGGCCGAGGCGAGCTCCGCCGACTCCATCCGCCGCGACAGCCGGTCTCACATCTGGAACTGGAAGCGCACGCTGACCGAGGCCGAGATCGACCGGGTCCGAGAGGGCACGGCGGCGCTCGCCCCCCGCTTCTACGGCGCCGAAGACTGGTGACGGGCCAGGGAGGCGCCGTGGCTCCAGGAACGGGAGCGCCGATCCTCGTGACGGGGATCAACCGATCGGGCACGACGTGGGTCGGCCGAACGCTCGCACGCGCCCCCGGTGTCGGCCTCGTCTACGAGCCGTTCAGCCCCCGCCACCGGCCCGGCATCTTCCGCGTCCCGATGCCCCACTGGTTCACCTACGTGCGCGACGACGCGGACGGGAGAATCGCGGCCGGCTTCCGGCGCACGCTCGCGTTTCGCTACTCCTACGCCGCCGAGCTTCGCCACCTACGATCGGCGCGCGACGCGGGCCGGATGGCGCGCGATGCGGGCACGTTCGCGTATCGCCGCGCCCGCGGCACGCGGCCGCTCGTGAAGGACCCGATCGCGGTGCTTTCCGCGCCATGGCTGGCGCGCGAGTTCGGCATGGACGTCGTCGTGATGGTGCGCCACCCGGTGGCCTACGCCGGCAGCATGCGGCGGCTCGGCTGGACGCACGACTTCTCGCATTTCCTCGACCAGCCCGGCCTGATCGAGGAGCTCGTACCCGAGCTGCGAGGCGACATCGAGGCCTTCGCCCGGCGGCCGCCGGACATCGTCGATCAGGCGGCTCTGCTGTGGAACGTCATCTACACAGTGGTCGCCCGCTACCGGGACGAGCATCCCGACTGGATCTACATCCGCCACGAGGATCTCTCGCTGCGGCCGACGGAGGGATTTCGCTCGCTCTACGAGCGCCTGGGGCTCACCCACACCCCCACGGTCGATCGCTTCGTTGCGGCGACTACGAGCCCGCGAAACCCGCCCGAGGCGGGCGAGGGCGTGATCCATGAGCTCCGCCGCGACAGCGCGGCGAGCGTTCGCACATGGCACACGCGCCTCGCCCCCGACGAGGTCGAACGCGTGCGCCGGCGGACCGCCGCCGTGGCCGGCCGGTTCTACCCCGAGGCGAACGAACGCTGAGAGCGGAAGCAGATGTAAGGAGCGGATCGCCCGAGATTTCCAGGATCCTTAGCCCCGGCTTAACGCCCACATTACGATTGCGGTCGATGGTGAGGGCATGCAGGTCGGGCGTGTCGCCGCGTTCGGGGCTGCGCTGCTGGTTGTTGCGGCAGCGGCTGCCTCCCCCGCGTACGCCGGCCGAGGGGCGTACTGGGGCACGTCCGTCGAGCCGGAGCCGGGGCAGTCGAACCTGCAGGCGATCCGGTCGCTCGAGAGCGAGATCGGCCGCAAGTTCCACATCGTTCGGCTGTACCGGCCGATGGACAACGCCGACCTCGATAACGACCTCGCCGACCTGATGCGAGCGCGCGGCAACCCGGTCTACCTGAACGTCTCATCCGAGATCGGAAAGACCTGCGTGCCGTGGAAGGCGGTCGCGAACGGCCGGTACAACCGCGTCCTTCATCGGGTCGCCCGTGGGGTCCGCCACTACCGGCGCAGGGTCTACTTCTCGTGGAACCACGAGATGCAGAACACCTGCAACACGGGCACGCCGCGCCAGTATCGCGCGAGCTACCACCGCGTCCACCATATCTTCCGGCGAGAGCACGTCCGGAACGCCGTGTGGGTGTGGACGCCGGCGGCCGGCAACTTCAACCACGACCCTGCAGGGCTGCGCCGGTACCTCCCCAGGCGCTACGACTTGGTCGGCGTCGACGGCTACAACCGGGCAAATCCCTGGCGGTCGGCCACCGAGATCTTCTCCGCGGCGCACCGGTTCGCTGCCAAGCGCGGGAAACGGCTCTTCATCGGCGAGGTCGGAAGCCAGGAGGATCCGAGCGATGCGTCGCATAAGGCCAAGTGGATTTCGAACGCCGCTGCGCTCTTCAAGCGCTGGAACGTCGGTGTGGTGATCTGGACGAACTCGCCGCCCAGCGAGGGGACGTACCGTGTGGACTCCTCGTCCGCCGCGCTCGCGGCGTACAGGGCCGCGGGCGATATGCGCTACTACCGGCGGTAACACGGGGGACCCCATGGGTCCCCCGCGAGCCCCCTCCTTCGGCATGGCCGGCTAGCAGTACGTGGCCCCCTATGGCAAGGACCAGCCTGGTGGGAGGGGGACGCAGAGCGCCATCGCGTCGTCATGGAGCTGTGATGCCCGGGCCGCGTAGGCGGGGTCGTCCGCGAGGTTCTGCACCTCGGACGGGTCGGCGTTCAGGTCGTAGAGCTCCTGCTCCCCCGTGTCGTACTGGACGTAGTCGAACCGAGCCGTGTGGACGCCGCAGTACGCGGGCACGCCGTTCCCGCCGCCCTGGTGCTCCAGCAGGAGCTCCGAGCGGGATCCACCGGCCAGGAAGTCGACGCCCCCCGCACCGGGCACGGTCACCCCCGCGGCGTCCGCCAACACCTCGGCGACGTCGAGGTTCGACACCATGGCAGCGGAATGCGCCCCGGCCGCCACATGTCCGTCCCACCGGAGGAGCATCGGCACGTGGATCGCCTCCTCGTATGGCACGGTCTTGCCGTTCCAGCGATGCGCACCCAAGAGGTAGCCGTTGTCGCTCATGAAGAGGATGAGCGAGTTGTCCAGGCGGCCGCTGTCGCGCAAGGCACCGACGATCTTCGCGACGGCATCGTCGACGCTCAGGAGCGTCCTGCACCGGCTCGCGGCCAGGCCGTCGATGTTCTCCAGCCCAACCAGCTTCCGGGCCTGGATGTAGGCCGGCTTGTCGCTGACGTCGGCCTCGTTGAACCCGACGTCTCGCGGTGCGGTCGACGTGGGGCACGGCGCCGAGGCGTACTTCGCCTCGGGTGTGGCCGGCCCGTGGGGCGCTCTGGGCGCGAAGTAGAGGAAGAGCGGCTTGGCCGGATCGGCGTTCTCGATGAAGCGGGCTGCATCGACTCCGAGCACCGTGGTCGAGTAGTCGGCCTCCGTCGTGCCGTGGTAGTTCTGCACGCCGTTGTCGGACGTGTAGTACCCGTAGTACCCGCCTTGGCCTTCGCTATCCGTCCCGCCGGTTCCCATGGCCAACGCGTGCCAGTCGCTCCAGCCCTTCGGCACGTACGACGTGTTGGCGGGCGTGTATCCGTTCAGGTACTTGCCCACGAGGCTCGTCTGGTAGCCCGCAGCCTGAAGCCAGAGCGGCAGGTCGTTCGTCTCGAGCCCGCTCAGCTTGTAGCTCGACCACCCTCCGTCCGGCGGCGCGTTGTCCCAGACGTCAGTCTGGCCCGAGGTCTTGCCCGTGAGGATGGTCGCGCGGCTGGGGCAGCAGAGCGGGTTCACGACGTAGCCGTTCGCGAACTGGACGCCTTGGCGAACCAGTAGCCGCCGGACGTTCGGCATCGCCCAGAGGGTGTCCCACCGCTGGTCGTCGGTGAGAATCAGGACGATGTTCGGCTGGGTCGGC
>DASQXS010000232.1:0-12023 GCA_035639615.1 Gaiellales bacterium
CGCCAACACCCGCCCGATCGGCCTGCTGTCGATCGGCCTCGTCATGACGACGACGGTCACGGTCGCGGCAGTGGCGCACGCGCTCGTTCCCGGGATCTCCTGGCCGGCCGGGTTCGTGCTCGGCGCGATCGTCTCGCCCACCGACCCGATCGCGGCGACGACGATCGCCGAGCGTCTCGGCGTGCCCCGCCGGATCGTCACGATCATCGAGGGCGAGAGCCTCCTGAACGACGGCACGGCCCTGGTGGCATACAAGTTCGCGGTGGCGGCGGTCGTCTCAGGCACGTTCGCGGCGGGGCACGCGTCGCTGGTGTTCGTGTGGGTCGTGATCGGAGGCGTCGCCGCCGGGCTCGTCGCCGGGTGGCTGATCCGGCAGGTGCGGCGCCGGCTGGACAACCCGCCCGTCGAGATCACGATCGCGCTCATGACCGGCTACTTCGCGTTCATCCCGGCCGACCTGATCGGCGTCTCCGGCGTGCTTGCGGTCGTCACCGCAGGCGTCTATGTCGGCTGGCACACGCCCGAGCTCACCACCGCCCAGACGCGGATGCAGGGCGACGCCGTCTGGGAGATCCTCACCTTCCTCCTGAACGCGCTCCTCTTCATGCTCGTCGGGATGCAGCTGCGGGGGATCCTCGATGCCCTGAGCGGCCGCTCCACCGGATCGCTCGTCGAGGCGGCAGTGGTGGTCTCGGCGGCCGTCATCGCGGTCCGCTTCGTCTGGGTCTTCCCGGCGACCTACGTGCCTCGCGCGCTCAGCCGCCGCATCCGCGAGCGCGACCCCTACCCGCCGTGGCAGTACCCGGCCATGATCAGCTGGTCGGGCATGCGCGGCGCCGTGTCGCTGGCCGCGGCCCTGGCGCTCCCGCTCCACACCGATGCGGGCGCGTTCGACGCCCGGCCGATGATCCTCTTCCTGACGTTCGCGGTCATCCTGGCCACGCTCGTCATCCAGGGCCTCTCCATGCCGCTCGTGATCCGGGCGCTGGGGCTCGAGGCCGACGACATCGCCGACCGCGAGGAGGTGAAGGCGCGCATCCACGCCGCCGAGGCGGCGCTCGCGCGGATCGAGGAGCTGGCGGGTGAGGACTGGGTGCGCGACGACACCGCCGACCGGCTCCGGCGCTTCTACCAGTTTCGCCGCAGCCGCTTCGCCGCGCGCTTCGGCGACGGCGACGACGGCGGAGTCGAGGAGCGCTCGGCCCGCTACCAGCGTCTCGTGCGCGAGCTCCTCGGGGCCGAGCGGGAGGCGCTGCTCGGCCTGCGCCGAAGCGGCGTGATCAGCGACGACACCATGCGCCGCGTCCAGCGCGACCTCGACCTCGAGGAGGCGCGGCTCGACGCATGACGGGTGTCGACTACGACCGACTGGCGGAGCTGCTCGCGGCGAGGCTGAGCCCGGCGCTCCCGGACGGTGTGCAGGTCAGGGCGGTCGGCCCGAGGATCGAGCTCTGGACCGAGGGCTTGGGCGGGTCCATCGTCGACCCGGGGCTCGACCGGGAGCTCTGGGGGTGCGGACGTGCTCGACCAGGCCGCGGACGCCGCCAGCGAGGCCACCACCGAGCGCTACGAGTTCGACGTCGCGATCTGCGAACAGTCCCTCTCGATGTGGTTCGGCGTCGCTCAGCGGACGCCGCCTCCGGGCGAGGCGTGGCGGCGCGCGATGCTCTCCGAGCTCGACCCGATCGAGCGTTTCGAGCTCGCGCTCTGAGATCAGCCCGGCGCGTGCGCCGGCGCCGGCATGCGCACCGGCACGCGATGCAGGGCGGCGATCGTCGCCCACAGGATGGCGAAGCCCGCGAGCTGATCGGCGCCGATCGTGGCCCCGAGCGCCAGGTAGTTGACGACGAGGGCCGTCGCGGGGAAGGCGAGCTCGGCGATGGTGGCGACCGGGGCGGGCGTCGTCTGGAGGCCCCGGTAGTAGAGGATCATCGCGACGAGCCCCGGCACGAGCGCGATCAGCGGCAGCCGCACCCAGTCGCCGCCCTGGGCCGGTGCCGGCGGCCCGACCGCGTTGTGGTAGAGGGCGATGCCGAGCAGGAGCGGCAGCGCGAGCGTGAACCGCACCGACGTCAGGACGTGTGGGTGAAGCGCGCGGAGCGCCCGGCGGCCAAACGCGGTCGCCGATCCCCACAGCGCCGCGGCGACGAGGGCGAGGAGGGCCGCCTTCCCCTGCGCGCCCTGGAACGCATCGGCCGGCGCCATCGTCCCGAACGACAGCAGGTACGTGCCGACGGCGGCCGGGATCAGCAGGATCGCCAGCCCGGGGCGCGGCCGCTCCGCGACCACGACGACGGCGGCCCCGATTGCCCACAGCGGCTGCGTCTTCTGGAGTAGCACCACCACGTCGGGGTTTCCGTACTGGAAGGCTGTCGTGAACGCCAGCGTGGCAAGGGCCGACCCGCCCCACGCGATCACGAACGCCGAGCCCCATCCGGCCGCGTCCAGGCGGCGAAGGTCGCGGCGGTGGCGGATGAGATACGGGGCGACGATCGCCGTCAGGATGGCGTGCTCGTAGAGCACGATCGTCCACGGCGACCACTGGTGGTCGAGCAGCCGTGTTCGCAGCGCGCCGTCGATGCCCCAGCACGCCGCGCCGGCGGCGACCAGCGCCACTCCCGCAATCGGCGCGTGCCACAGGAGCGGGCGCGCAGCGGATGTCTGCCGACCGGCTTCCACCGGCGGCATGATAGGCACGCGCCTCAGCCGGGCAGGAGCACCGTGGCGCGCCCCTCGGCGACGACCGTGTCGCCGACCCACGCCGTCGTGGCGAGGACGCAGCGGCCGCGCGCCGCCACCTCCTCGACCTCCACCCGGCAGCGGACGTCGTCGCCGGGTCGCACCGGCGCCCGGAACCGCAGCTCCTGGGCCAGGTACACCGTCCCCGGCCCGGGCAGCTCCATGCCGAGGAGGGCCGACAGGAAGCCGCCGACGAGCATGCCGTGGGCGATGCGGCCGCCGAACCGGGTCGACCGCGCGAACGCGTCGTCGAAGTGGAGCGGGTTTCGGTCGCCGACCGCATCGCCGAACTGCTCGAGGAGCGCGTCGGAGACGTGGAAGACCCGCTCGGCGGCCTGGCCGATCGTTGCGCTCACATGTACAGCCCGCCGTTGATGTTGAGGCACGTCCCGGTGACGTAGGCGCCGTCCCGGACGAGATAGACGACACCGCGGGCGACGTCGTCGGCGTCGCCGAAGCGCCCCAGCGGGACGCGCGCAAGCAGGCGCTCCATTACGCGCTCGGAGACGCCGCGCAGCATGTCGGTGTCGATGAAGCCCGGGCAGACGCAGTTAACCGTCACGCCGTAACGGGCCACCTCGCATGCGAGCGTCTTCGTCCACGCGATCAGGCCGCCCTTCGAGGCGGCGTAGTTGGCCTGCCCGTAGTTTCCGAGCTGGCCGACGAAGCTGGCGATCGAGACGATGCGGCCGAACCCGGCCTCGCACATCGGCTCGAGCACCGCCCGGGTCACGCGGTGCGTCCCGGTCAGGTTCGTGTCGATCACCTCGGTGAACTGCTGGTCGGTCATCTTGCGCATGACGACGTCGCGGTTCACACCCGCGTTGTTCACGAGCGCGTCGATCCGGCCCCACTCGGCCAGCGTGCGCTCGGCGAGCATCGGCCCGGTCGCCGGGTCGGCGATCGAGCCCGGAAGGACGACGGTGCGGCCGCCGCCCTGTCGCACCTCCTCGGCCAGCCGCTCGGCGTCGGCGACCGACCGGTTGCAGTTGATCGCGACGGCATACCCGGCCTCGGCCAGTCGGCGCACGATGGCGGTGCCGATCCCGCGGCCGCCGCCGGTCACGATCGCCACGCGATCATCCTGGCCCGTCACGCCCCGCTCACCTCCGTCGCCGCCGCCTCGACCGAGCGGGCATGATATGCCCGCATGGACGCCCGCCCCGTCACCGTGCTCGCCGGTGGCGTCGGTGCGGCCCGCTTCCTCCAGGGCGTCGTCGACGTCGTCGCGCCCGAGCGGGTCGTCGCGATCGGGAACGTCGGCGACGACGTCGAGCGGCACGGCCTCCACGTCTCGCCCGACCTCGACACGGTGCTCTACACGCTGACCGGCTGGATCGACGAGGAGAAAGGCTGGGGCATTCGCGGCGACACCGCTCGGGCGCTCGAGCGGGCGCGGTCGCTGGGGGCCGACGCCTGGTTCTGGCTGGGCGACGTCGACATCGGCCTTCACCTGGCGCGAACGGAGGCGCTGGCGCGGGGCGAGCCGCTGAGCGCCGTCACGGCGCGGCTGTGCGAGCGGCTGGGCTTGCGGCTGCGGCTCGTGCCGGTTACCGACGACCGGTTGCGGACGATGGTGGACACGGCCGAGGCCGCGGAGGTCGACTTCCAGACGTACTACGTCCGCCGCGGCCACTCCGACCGGGTGCGCGGCCTGCGGTTCGAGGGCGCCGAGGCGGCCCGGGCGGCGCCGGGGGTGCTCGACGCGATCGCGGGCGCCGAGGCGATCCTGATCGCCCCGTCGAACCCGCTCATCTCGATCGAGCCGATCCTGGCCGTCCCCGGGGTGCGCGAGGCGGTGGCGGCGCGGTCGGCGCCGGGCGTCGCCGTGAGCCCGATCGTGGCCGGGCGGGCGATCCGCGGGCCGGCGGCCGCCATGCTGGAGTCGCTCGGGCACGGCGCCTCGCCCGTCGCCGTGGCCCGCATCTACGACGGCCTGATCGACGCCCTGGTGCTCGACCGGGCCGACGCCGGGCTGGCCCGGGAGGTGGAGGGGCTCGGCCTGCGCGCCGTGGTCACCGACACGATCATGCGCGACCAGGCGGCGCGTGCCGCCCTGGCGCGGACGGCCCTGGAGGCGGCGGGGGTGCGCGGGTGACGCTCGCGATCCTGCCGGTCGCGGTCGCGGCGGAGATCGAGGTCGGCGCCGACCTGGCCGAGCTCCTCGCCGCGTCGGTCACCCCGGTCGCCGACGACGTGGTCGTCGTGTCGCACAAGGCGGTGAGCAAGGCCGAGGGCCGGCTGGCCGACCTGCGCGACGTCGAGCCGTCGGCTCGGGCGCGCGAGCTGGCCGGCGAGGGCGGCGACCCGCGCCTGGCCGAGCTCGTGCTCCGCGAGAGCCGCCGCATCGTCCGTCGGCGCGGCTCGCTCCTCATCGCCGAGACGCGCCACGGCTTCGTGTGCGCGCAGGCCGGCATCGACCGCTCGAACACGCCCAGCCCCGACGTCGTCGTCCTCCTGCCCCTCGACCCGGACGCGTCGGCGCGACGGCTCCGCGCCGGGCTCGAGCGGCGGGTCGGCGGGGCGGTGGCCGTCGTCGTGGCCGACACGATGGGCCGGCCGCTCCGAAACGGCATCCTGGGCATGGCGATCGGCGTGAGCGGGATCGCCCCGCTCCTCGGCTACCAGGGGCGCGCCGACCCGACCGGCTACGTCCTTCGTACGACGCAGGTCGCCGTGGCCGACGAGCTGGCCGCCGCCGCCGACCTGGTCATCGGCAAGCTCGAGCGGGTGCCGGCGGCGATCGTCCGCGGCTACCACGCTGCCGGCGACGGCTCCGCCCGCGAGCTCATCCGCGAGCGATCGCGCGACCTATTCCTGTAGCGGCTGCAAAATCGGTGCCTGACCCCGTTTTTTCAGGTCCGAGACGTCACGCCCTCGCGGGCTTGGGGGCGAGCCGCGTCGGCCGGCGTGTCGACGTCGGCCGCCACGCCGGGAAGGTCGACGATTCGCGCGTCGAGCCCGGCGGCCGCGGCCAGGTCGGTGTGGGCCTGCGAGCTTCGCGGGACGCCGAACGACGGGATGAGCGCGCGGGCGGGCCGGACGACGAGCGCGTTCGTGCCGCCGTCGTAGGCGCGGCCGATCGCAATGCCGTGCGAGGGGACGGCGGCCACGAGCTCGCGGATCTCATCGGGCGAGACGGCCGGCAGGTCGGCGGCCAGGTAGAGGACCGTCTCGGGCGCCGGCTCCATCTCGCCGAGGGCGTGCGTCAGTCCCTCGTTCCAGGGCAGCCCGCCGTCGCTCACGTGGCCGATGCCGAGCTCGCGGGCGAGCCTGGGGGCGTTCGGGTCGGAGCTCGCGAGCGCGACCGGCCCGACCCCCGCCTTCAGGGCCGTGACGGCCACGTGCCGGAGCATGCTCAGCATCAGGTCGCGCCGCTCGCCGGCGGTCAGGGTGTCGATGAGGCGCACCTTCGCGTCGTCGAGCCGTTTCAGCGGGATGAGCACCTGGACGTCCATCTCTCGAACCCTAGACTTCCCCGATGCTCGCTCTGGGATACAAGGCTTCTGCGGAGCAGTTCGGGCCGGTCGAGCTCCTGGGCTACGCGCTCGAGGCCGAGCGGCGCGGCTTCGACACCGTCGCCGTGTCCGACCACTACCAGCCCTTCCGCCACACCGAGGGGCACGCCCCCGCCGCGTTCCCGTGGCTGGGCGCCCTCGCGGCCCGGAGCCAGCGAATCCGGATCGGGACCAGCGTCTCGACGCCGACGCTCCGCTACCACCCGGCGATGGTCGCCCAGGCCGTCGCCACCATCGCCTGCCTGGCGCCGGGCCGCGTCTTCCTCGGCGTCGGCACCGGCGAGTCGGTGAACGAGGTGCCGCCGCTCGGGATCGACTGGCCGCGCTTCGGGGAGCGGCTGGGCCGGTTGGAGGAGGCGGTCGCCCTCATCCGCCGGCTCTGGTCAGGCGAGCGGGTGAGCCACGACGGCCGCTACTACCGCACCGTCCGGGCGACGATCTACGACCGACCGCCGGAGCCGGTGCCGATCCTGATCGCCGCCGCCGGGCCGCGGGCGGCGCGGTTTGCCGGCGCGGTCGGCGACGGGTTCATCACGACGAGCGGGAAGCCGCGCGAGCTCTACACCGAGACGCTGCTTCCGGCCGTCGAGGAGGGCGCCCAGGCCGCCGGCCGCGCCCCCGCCGGCGAGCGGATGCTCGAGGTGAAGGTCTCCTACGACCACGACCGCGCCCGCGCGGCCGCCGAATGCGGCTGGTGGGCGGCGCTGGCGCTTCCGGCCGACCGCAAGCAGGGGGTCGACGACCCGCTCGAGCTGGAGCGGCTGGCGGCTGCCGACGACGTCGACGCCGAGAGCAGGTTCATCGTGTCCGACGACCCGGAGGAGCAGGTCGAGCGGATCGGGGAGTACGTCGAGCTCGGCTTCCGCCATCTCGTCTTCCACAGCCCCGCGCCCGACCAGGCTCGCTTCCTGGAGCTCTTCGGCGCCGACGTCGTGCCGCGCCTGCGCGACCGCTACGGCTGATCAGGAGCCGGATGCGGCGTACATCAGCGATCCCGGGGTGGTGAGCGTCTCTCCCGTCTCGAGGAGCGTCTTCAGGCCGGAGAGAATCTGCGGCCAGCCGCCGTAGATCTCGTCGTTCGCGCCCTCGCGCAGCTGGTCGTGGGTGACGGTGAGCCGGCACGAGTCGTCCCCCACCGGCGCGATCTCCCACGTCACCCGCGACGTACCCTCCGCCTTCACGTCGTCGCTCCAGAGGGCGTTGAAGCTCTGCACCAGCCGGCGGGGCGGATCGACCTCGAGGTTTTCGCCCTCGGAGATCGGCGTGGGCGACTGGGGATGCGCGGCCCGGTAGGACGAGCCTGGCGCCCAGTCGGTGTCGACGCCGACGCCGAACGTGTACTTCTCACGCATCTCGCTCGACGTGATCGCCTCCCACAGCCGCTCGGGAGTCGTCTTGATGTAGATCTCGAACACCTTCTCCATCGTCTCAGCCTCCAATCGGTGTTTGAGCCCGGAGAGCGTCGCCGCCCAGGGCTCGGCGTACTTGCTCACCCAGCGGTCGTGGACGAGCCGGATCGGGACCGGGTTCAGGAAGTGGAGCTTCTCGCGCCCGCGCCGCCTGGTGACGACGAGGCCCGCCTCCTCGAGGACGCGCAGATGCTTCATAACGCCGAAGCGCGTCATCGGCAGCCGCGCCTCGAGGGCGCCGAGCGTCTGCCCGTCGTCCTTGTAGAGCTCGTCGAGCAGACCGCGCCGGGTGGGATCCGCGAGGGCTCTGAACACCGTGTCCATGCCGGCGATCATAGGTGACCGAATGGTCACATGTCAACCCGGAGATTACTGCCCGATATGGACCTGGTCGGCGTGGACGTAGACCTTGACCCGGGCGACGCCCTCCTCGTAGCTCGCGAACGGGGCGCCGTCGTACTTCCAGGACAGGCGCTCGATGTGCTCGTTCGCGCCGTCGCGGGTCATCTCCGCCCGGCCGCGGATCATCACGTAGCGGTCGGGGTCGGAGTGGTCGGTGACCTCGATCGTGATACGCGGGTCGCGGCGCATGTTCCGCCACTTCACCCGGCCCTCGGCGGTGTTGAAGACCGCCTCACCGTCCTCGACGTCCACCCAGACGGGCGTCACCTGGACGGAGCCGTCGCGGTTGAGCGTCGCCAGATGGGCCAGGTTTCGGCCTCGCAGCAGCTCGACGGCGGGCGGCGGAAGCTCGATCACGCCACCCGCTGGGCGACCTCGCCGAGGAGTTCCACCGCCTCGAGGTCGCGGTGATCGAGGTGCTGCAGCATGGCCCGCTCGACGCCGGCTTCGGCGAGGCCGGCGAAGCGGTCGACCAGCTCGTCGACGGTGCCGGCGATCCAGTCGTCCCCATTCTCGGCCAGGAGCGACTCGCCGGCCGCGGCCGGGTAGTAGAGCTCGGCCAGCCGGTCGGCGCGGCGGACGAGGTCGGCGCGGTCGCGGCCGACCAGCGTGGTCGTCATGACCGAGAGCACGAGCCGCTCGCGGCCCGCCGCCTCTGCGGCGGCGTCGAGGCGGCCGCGCAGCCGGCGGCACTCGCCCACGTCGCCGGAGACGATGTTGTACTCCGAGCCGAAGCGGGCGGCGAGATCCACCGTCCGGCGCTTGCCGGCGCCGCCGACGATCACCGGCGGGTGTGGCGCCTGCACCGGCTTGGGCAGCCCGGGGCAGCGGTCGAGCCGATAGTGCTCGCCGGCGAACGAGAACTCCGGCTCGGTCCAGAGGCCGGTGACGATCGCGAGCTGCTCTTCGAGCATCGCCATCCGCTCGCCCATGGGCGGGAACGGGAAGCCGAACGTCGTGTGCTCGAGCTCGTACCAGCCGGCGCCGAGCCCGAGCTCGACCCGGCCGCCGGAGACGTGGTCGACGGTCGTCGCCGCGTTCGCGAGCACGGACGGGTGGCGGAAGGTGACGGGCGAGACCATCGTCCCGAGCCGGATCCGGCGCGTGTGCCTGGCCAGGGCAGCGAGGGTCGTCCAGGCATCGTGCGAGCCACGCCCGACGCGACCGTCGCCGGACAGGTAGTGGTCGGAGCGAAAGAGCGCCTCGAGCCCGCTCGCCTCGCAGGCGTCTGCGAGCGCGACCCAGTCCTCCCAGGTCACGTCCTCCTGGCCCTCGATCATGAGGCAGAGGCGCACGCCGGGCAGGTTATGCGGGCGGTCGCGAACGCGCCGTCAGTCAGCCGCGCAGGGCCTTGATCACGTCGTTCGAGTGGGTCAGCGGGATCTTCCCCCGAGCTCGATCCGGCTGCCGCTGGCGTCATCGATCGGCTCGAGCACGCGAACGTTCACCCGCTGGTGCACCTTCGCAGGTTCTGCTCTGACATCGAGGATTCCCTTCGACCCGTTGCGAGCCGCGCCGGGGCCGCGCCGCGGCTGCTCGGGACGGGACGCCGGGGTAGACTGCGCCGAACGCCCTCTTAGCTCAGTCGGTAGAGCACTTCCATGGTAAGGAAGGGGTCGACGGTTCGAGTCCGTCAGAGGGCTTTCCCTGCAAACAGGCCGGTTCCTCTGGCAGTTACCGGCGGTTGGAGGCAATCTGCGCACCCATAGCGCACCCACGTGTCTACGTGAGGGCATCGCCTGAGAGAAGCCATCAACCGAGCCCTGGGTGGCGATCTGCCGGTCGGGCTCGTGGAAGACCTGGCGCAGCTGTTCTTTGAGCAGGTAGGCGGTATACAGCCGCTGGTTGGTGTGGTTGACCTCCCCCGGGTCGCCTGCTGGCGACTGGTCAGCCGCTCCGGGTTGCCCAAGGGCCGCAAGGCCGGCCGCGTCATCCTGGTTCAGCGCCTTCAAGTCTTCGTCCAGACCGCGCTCACGGCCGGCCGGACGTGTGAGGTTTGGCCGGCGTGGCTAGGTCACTCCCAGAAGGCTCCCGGAGCGAGCGGCACATCGCCGAACTCGACCTCGTGGGTGCAGCGCAACTCTGCTCCGGTTTCCCGTTCGATCTCCTCGAGTCGTTCCCAGCTCGCCACCATCGCGTCCGGACTCCAAACCACCGCCGATAGTCGGCGCTGGCGCATCTTGGCCAGGCTGTATGTCGCGTCACTCATCAGAACGAGCGGCTTCCTGTGCTCGAACTCCACGTAGATCGACTGGTGGCCCGGCGTATGTCCGGGGGTTGAGATGACTCGGAGCTTGCCGTCGCCGAAGACATCGGTATCCCCGTCTAGCCGCTTCCACTTCAGGTCGTGTTCGAAGTCAGCCGGGTTATACAGGTCGTCCTGGTAAACGGGAGGGTTTCTGGCTACGGCGAGTTCTGCGGCCTGCACATAGACGTCGGCGTGTTGGACGAACTCGAGGCCGCCGGCGTGATCGAAGTGCAGGTGCGAGACGATGACGGCGTCGACATCGCCCGGCGCCAGACCGAGCTTGGCTAGCTGGCTGACAAGGTCGCCATCCTCGTTCATCTCAATCGGAAAGGCAGCCGCGGCTTCACCGACGCGACCGACCGGGTCGGTCGCGATCTCTGGATGCAGGCCGGTGTCGAACAGGATGCGACCGTCCGGATGCTCGACGAGGTAGAAGAAATACGGGCAGTAGACCTTGGTGCCCACGTCCTCGTCCAGCGGATCGAACGTCGCGAGATCCGATCGGTCACCACCGCAGAGACAGGCGAAGACCTTCATTGATTCTCGCTGTGACGATGATGCCTGCTCCGCACGAGGTCAGTGGACGCCTGCCGATATGCCGAAGTCGATTGAAAGGTTGGCGCCCGTGATGGGGGCTGCCCGGTCTTGACCGAGGTACCAGATCAGCTCGGCGACCTCCTCGGCGGCGACGAATCGGGCCGTGTCGCCCTGCGGATACTGCCGCAGCAGTGACTCGAGATACGCAGCGGGGTTCTCGCCGCCGAAGTCCGTCGCCTGCGCGTGGAGCATCGGCGTGTCAACGTCACCCGGACATACCGCGTTCACACGGACGCCGCGGGGGGCCAGCTCGAGCGCCAGGGCGCGGGTGAGGTTCGTGACGGCGCCTTTTGAGGCCGAGTAGACAGCAGCTCCGGCGACCCCCTGAATGCCGGCGTCGGAAGAGAGATTCACGATCGATCCAGAGCTCGCGACGAGGTGTGGAATCGACGCGGCGGCGAGGAAGAAGAGGCCTTTCAGGTTGACGTCGATGACCCGGTCCCAGTCGGCCTCGCGCGTCTCCTCGGCGGGCCCCTCCGTCCAGACTCCGGCCGCGCACACGAGGCAATCGAGGCGACCGCTCGCTCCGACCGCGTCCCGAACTACCTCCCGGCACGTCGAGACGGAGCGGAGATCCCCTGGAAAGACGCCGACGAGGCGTCCGAGACGCTCGACCCTCTCTGCGACATCGGAGAGGCCCGGTACGTCGAGGTCGGTGAGTGCGACGCCCCAACCTCCGCTGGCGAACCTGTGCGCCGTCGCGGAGCCAATGCCACCGGCGGCTCCACTGATCAGGATGACGCGCCGTTGGAGTGCCTCAGCCATAGGGTTCCTCGGCGGTCATGTGTTCCCCAGAGGCCGCAGCGTCCACTCAGCGAATCGATGCGACATTGCCGAGGCCCTCGCGGAAGACGCTCGTGTGGCGATCGACGTCGTCGGGGGTCGTTGCGGGGCACATGAGCGCCATGTTGTGAAACGGAGTCAGGATGACGTTGCGGTTGAGCGCGTGAAGATGGAGATAAGTCGTGGCCTCGTCGTCGGACATCGCGGCCGCCTCGGCCGCGGTGCGATCGCCGCACGCCGGCCAGTACTCGGCCCGGCACCCGAGCCGAGTGACCGACCATTGCAACCCGCATTCGTCGATCACGTCGCGCACGCCGGCCTCCCAAC
>DASQXS010000233.1:0-14152 GCA_035639615.1 Gaiellales bacterium
TGCGCCATGGCCGGTAGGGTTTCGGTCGTGATGGAACCCGGAATCACGCCGTGGGGCGAGTCGCCGCGGGGCCTGCGCGGCTGGTTGCGATGGTGCCTGCGAGTCGTCTTCGGCGGGCTGAGGCGGCCGCGGTGAGTGACACGATCCGCATCCCCGCCCGCGAGGGGCATGCCCTTCGGCTGGCGGCAGGCGAGCGGGTGCGGGTCATCGACCCAGAGGGCGGCCAGGTCGCCGACGTCTTCGCGTACTGCGCCGACGACCTCAGCGAGTACCACTCGGCCGAGCACACCCGCGTCTTCGCGAGCCGGCTCTTTCCCCGCGTCGGCGAGCAGTTCGTCACCAACCGGCGCCGGCCGATCCTGACGCTCGAGGCCGACGACTCCCCCGGCATCCACGACATGCTGTGCGCCGCCTGCGACCCGACCCGCTACGCCGGGCTCGGTGTCGACGGCTGGCACGCGTCCTGCCAGGAGAATCTCCTTACCGCGATGGCCGATCTCGGCTACGGACCGGTTGAGATCCCCCAGCCGATCAACCTCTTCATGAACATCCCAGTGCGCGACGACTGGGAGATCGGCTGGGAGCCGGCGCCGACCAAGGCGGGCGACTCGGTCACGCTTCGAGCCGAGCTCGACATCGTCCTGGCCGTCTCCGCCTGCCCGCAGGACATCGTCCGCATCAACGCGGGCAACCCGACCCCGATCGACCTGGAGCGGCTGGATGCATAAACGGAGTCTGACTCCGTTTATGCACCCGAACCTGGCTCCGTCTAACCACGGTGTGCGTCCGCGTAGGCGGCGAGCGTGTCGACGATGACCTGGCAGGCCGCCATCGCCGACTGGCCGTGGTCGTACGCGGGGGCGATCTCGCACACGTCCATCGCCACGATGTCCGCGCGGCCGATGATCGACACCATCGTCAGCGCCTCGCGTGCCGTCAGCCCGCCCATCGTCGGCACGCAGGTGCCCGTGCAGACGGAGCTGTCGAGGCTGTCGACGTCGAAGCTGAAGTAGATGCCGTCGGTCCCCTCGGAGGCGATCCGTACCGCCTCCTCGGCGATCCCGCGCGCGCCGCGCCGCTCGACGTCCGAGACGTGGAACACCGTCACGCCCGCCTCGCGCACGTAGGCGTACTCGCTCTTCGGGTTCATCGCGCCGTGCGGGCCGATGATGACGCAGCGGGCCGGGTCGAACGCGGCCAGCTCCATCGCCCGCGTGATCGGGCAGCAGTGGTTGATGCGCTCGCCGCCGACGTCCGAGGCCGTGTCGAGATGCGTGTCGACGAGGATGAGGCCGTACGTGCCGTCGGGCGCGTGCCGGTCGACCGCCATCGACCCGCCGATGGTGGTGATGTGCTCGCCGCCGCACAGCACCGGCACCGCGCCTGCCTTGATCGCCTCACCCATGGCGTCGGCGACGAGGTCGACGGTCTTGGGGGCGTTCGCGGGCACCACCGCCACGTCGCCCATGTCGGCAACGCCGAGCTCCTCGAAGATGTCGAGGTCGTACTCGCCGTGGTACGACAGGGTGTGGCTTGACCAGTCCCGCACCGCCCGGGGGCCGAGCTGGGCCCCTGGGCGGGCGATGGTGGTCGAGTCGAACGGCATGCCCAGGAAGGCCGCCCTCACACCGGCCCCGCGCAGGGCGGCCGCGTCCGGCTCGACCTGCGGGGCTCCCATGAATGTGGCGATCCCGCCTACCAGGACGGAGTGCCATCCCTGGCGGGTCTGCTGTGCGGCGACGGAGGTCATGCCGTCGGTCTCCTTTCTGTCACTCGGGCGGGATCTCGGCGAACACCTTGTCCACCGAGACGCCGCGCTGCTTGCTCGTGAACCAGGCGATTCCGTAGACCACCGCGGCGGTCGGGATGATGAGCGCCATCACCCAGCGAAGCGTCGTCCCCCACAGGTCGAACCCCTGCACCGGGTCGTACCAGAACCAGTACTCGCAGAAGAGCAGGCAGGCCGTCGAGAGGGCGCCCAGGATCGTGATGTTGGGGATGCCGAGCGTCGACCCGTTCCACGGCGACGCCTGCCACAGCTCCCGGCGCCGGTACGGGAAGACCGTCGCTGCGATCGAGCAGAGGACGAACGAGAGGATCCAGGCGAAGATCCCGTTCAGGGTGTTGAAGATCTGATCGACGTACAGATAGAGGCAGATCTCCGACAGCACCCAGACGAAGACGATTGCGTACACCGGCGTGTGATAGCGCTCGTTCACCTCGGAGAGCTTCCGCGGGAAGAGTCCGTCGAACGCCCAGGCCAGGATCGCTCGCGTCGCGGCCAAGAAGTTGATCGGCAGCCAGACGTAGGTCCAGAAGACGAACGACACGCCCAGGATCAGGACCAGCCAGCCCTGGTTCCGTACCATCGTGGCGATGACCTCGTTGTATGTCGGCAGGTTGCCGATGCCGAGCACGCTGGGGACGTCCTGCGGGAGCGGATAGCCGAGCCGGCCCAGAAACGTCGTGCCGACGGCGTGGTTTAGCCCGAGGATGAGGAGCAGCATGAAGACCGTCACATACACGATCGACCCCGGCATTGCGAGGAACTGCGACCGCTTGGCGTTTCGCACCTCGCCGCCGATGAAGCTCGACGTGATCGCGTAGAGCGTGATGAAGAGCGGCCACACCATCGCGTAGAGGGTGTTCTTCAGGTCGAAGCCGGCCTGTGGAAGGTTCTGGGAGTACTTGTCGAGGCTGGCCGTAGCGTTGTGGACGCCGCCCACGCCCTGGACGTACGCGTTGAACCCGCCCGGCGTGTCGGTCTGGTTATGCACCGCCAGGATGATCAACCCGACGACGACACCCGCCATAGCGATGAGGAACGTCGTGTTCTGGATCTTGAAGTAGAGCCGCGTCCCCAGCGAGAAGACGATCGCAAACAGCGTAAGCAGAATCGTCCCGGCGACGAACACCCACCACTTGCGGGTGAAGTTATCGCCGTAGCCGACGAGCCGCGGGCTGTCGAACACGTACCCCGCCTCGCGGCAGAGGCCGGACAGGCCGTACTGGGCCAGGTACGCCGCGGGGATGCCCGTGTACGTGACGAGCCACACCACCCAGTTCCACGAAGAGAGGAAGCCGAGGAACGGATGGAGCGTCCGGCTGATGTAGACGTAGTCGCCGCCCGACCGCGGCATGGCGGCGGCGAAGTACGCGTAGACGCCGGCCATCGGCAGGGATAGGAGGCCGGCCAGGATCGTGGCCGTGACCATGCTCCCGCCGACGTACAGCGCCGGCACGAGGAGGACCACGAAGGTGACCCCGATCCCGATGTTCTGGTTGTTGGTGTTGTAGATGAAGACGTCCCGGGCAGACGCTTCGCGCCTCAGCCCCGTCGCCTTCCTGGCGAACACCTGTGGGGCGCCCGTCGCTTCGGTGGCCATGCGACTCCTCCTTATCCGGTGACGAGCTGGCAGGACCGTACCCGGTCCTTGCGCAGGTCGATGACTGCCCCGTCGATCACGCCCTCCGAGTAGGCGCTGCCGGGGTTGACGCAGGTCGTCTTTCCGATCTTGGCGATCGCCTTGGACTCGTGGATGTGGCCGTGCAGCGACAGCACCGGCTGCACCTCCTCGATCAGCGTCCGCACCGCCGTCGAGCCGCACGAGCTGATCCGCGGCTCGCCGCCGTCGAGCACCACCTTGAGGTCGGCCGTGAGCTCGGGCGCGCGGTCGAGGGTGGTGTTGTGCGGCGGGCAGTGCAGGTTGAAGATGGTGGTAAGGCCGGGCTCGAGCCGCGTCGCCAGCCCGTGCAGCCGCTCGAGCAGCGCGTCCTCGTCCTCCTCCCGCGGGCTGTCCCACGGCGTCGGGTTCGTCCAGGAGCACGACAGCATCTGCGCCTCGTCGCCGATCCGCACCACCTGATTGTCGGGGTTTACGACGACGTCGGACTCGAGCGCGGCGTCGATCGCGAACTCGTCGTCGTTCCCGGGCATGACGAAGCAGCGGATGCCGGTGCCGTCGAGCCGCTCCTCGGCGAGCCGGATCCAGCGCCGCACCTCGTCCGTCATGAGCCGGGTGAACGTCTCCTCGCGGTAGGCCGTGTCGGAGTTCAGGCGGTCGTACTCGGCCCGGTCGCACCGGTACGGGTAGAAGCCGTTGAAGCGGATCCGCTTCTCCATGTCCTCCACCCCTTCCGGCGCGACCACCTCGTGCCGGCCGAGCACCCGGGCCTCGTGGCGGCCGTTCCCGGTCTCGACGATCGGCACCATCAGCTTGCCGGTGATGTCGCCGCCCATGATGAGCGTGTCGACCTCGTAGAACTTGGCGGCGTTCAGGAACTTGCGCCAGCACTTCTCCGAGCCGTGCACGTCGCCCGCGTAGTAGAGCTTCATCGCCCGGCCTCCCCCGCCCGGGCGAGCGCCCTGAGCGAGATCGCCTCCCAGGCGATGTTGGCGGCGAGGAGCGCGGTCGGCTGGCCGGGCGAGTCGTAGGCCGGGGCCACCTCGACCACGTCGCAGCCGACCAGGTTCACCCCAGTGAGCGCGCGCACGAACGCCGCCGCCTCGCCCGAGCTGGGGCCGCCGATCTCGGGCGTCCCGGTGCCGGGCGCGAACGCCGGGTCGCAGAAGTCGACGTCGAACGAGAGGAACGCCGGCCGCCCCGCGGTCTTCTCCCGCACCAGGTCGCCGTAGGCGGCCGGGCCCAGCTCGCGCAGCTCGCGGGTCGAGAGGACGGTGAAGCCCATCTCGCGGGCGTCCTCGATGTCCGCCGGCCCGTAGAGCGAGCCGCGCATGCCGGCCTGCACGGACACCGCCGGGTCGATCACCCCCTCCTCCGCGGCCCGCCGGAAGGGGGTCCCGTGGAAGTACCGCTGGCCGAAGTACTCGTGCCAGGTGTCGCCGTGGGCGTCGAGGTGGACGAGCGCGAGCGGGCCGTGGCGGGCGGCGTGGACGCGCAGCTCGGCCAGGGTGATCGCGTGATCGCCGCCCAGGACGACCGCGAAGACGCCCGCCTCGACGATCGCCCCAAGCCCCTCCTGGGCGAGCCGGTAGGTGGCCTCGGTGTCGCCGGGCGCCAGCTCGAGGTCGCCCGCGTCGACGCCTGAGAGGTGGGCGAAGATGTCGACGTCCTGCTCGGGGTTGTAGGGGCGCAGGAGCGCCGATGCCGAGCGGATCGCTTCGGGCCCGAACCGGGCGCCGGTGCGATAGCTCGTGGCCGTGTCGAAGGGGAGGCCGACGACGGCGAAGTCGACGCCGGTCATGTCCGTCACGTACGGCAGCCGCATGTACGTGCGGATGCCCGAGAAACGGGGGCTGCGGAAGGCGTCCACCGGCCGGTAGCGCTCGGTCACAACGTGCCCCCGTTCACGGCCACGACCTGACCGGTCATCGTCGCGGCCGCGTCGGTGCAGAGGTGGGCGATCACGGCCGCCACCTCCCGCGGCCGCCCGATCCGGCCGAGCGGCACCTCCCCGGCGTACCGCTCCTTCATCCGTTCGAGCGGCACGCCGGCATCGCCGGCGTCGACCTCGAGCTGGGGCGTGTCGATCACCCCCGGCGCGACGGCGTTCACCGTCACGCCGTGCGGGCCGAGCTCGCGGGCCACGGCCCGGGTGAGCGAGATGATCCCCGCCTTCGAGGCGCTGTAGGCGGTCGCCCGCGGCCACCCCGTCCGGCCCCACTCCGACGAGACCGCGACGATCCGTCCCCAGCGCTGCTCCACCATGGCGGGGACGCAGGCCCGGATGCAGTAGAAGGTGCCGGTGAGGTTGGTGTCGATGACGCGCCAGAAATCGTCGGCGCCGACCTCGGCGATCGCGCCCATCACCATGTGGGCCGCGTTCGCCACGAGCACCGACACGGGCCCCAGCTCCTCGCGGACACGCGCCACCATCCCGTTCACCGCCTGCGGGTCGCAGACGTCGGCGGGTGCCGAGAATCCGCCGACCTCCTGGCCGGGCAGGTGGTTTCGCGCGACCCTGAACCCGCGCTCCTCGAGCAGATCGGCGGCGGCCGCGCCGATCCCGGTCGCCGCTCCGGTCACGAGCGCCACCCTCAAATCACGGCTCCCGAGTTCGGGGAGACGACCTGCCCCGTCACGAACGCGGCCTCCTCCGAGGCGAGGAAGGCGACCGTGGCGGCGATCTCGGCCGGCGTCGAGAGCCGGCGCAGCGGCAGCGACTCCAGGTACGCCGGCGTCCGCCAGGTGTTGGTGAGAAGGGCGGTGTCGGTGGCCCCGGGCGCGACCGAGTTCACCCGGACGCCGTTCCCGGCGAGTTCGCGGGCGAGCGCCGCCGTGAGCCCGACGATCGCGCCCTTGGCGGCGCAGTAGTGGGCGTGGAGCTCCGCGCCGCACAGGGCGAGCTCCGAGCTCACGTTCACGATCGCGCCGCGCCCGCGCGCCGCCATCCGCGGCGCCACCTCGCGGCATGTGTGCCAGGTACCGCCGAGGTGGACGCGCAGCATCCGGTTCCACTCGGCGTCCGAGATCTCGGCGACGGGCGTCTCGACGACGTACCCGGCGCAGTTCACGAGCACCTCGATGGGGCCGCGCTCGGCCTCGGTGGTGGCGACGAGGTGCGTCACGGCGCCGGCGTCGCTCACGTCGACCGGCAGGTCGGTGCGCGCGACGGCATAGCCGCCGGCTTCGAGGGCGTCGGCGGAGGCGCCGCCGATCCCCCCGGCCGCGCCCGTGACCAACGCGACGGGCCCGCTCACGCGTGCGCTCCCGGGTAGACGTCGTCGCCGATGCGGGTGACGGGCACGGGCCGCGCGTCGGCGGCGTCGATCGCCGTTCGGGCGTGGGCGGCGATCTCGCCGAGCGGCGCGATCCAGACGCCGCCCACGGTGCGGGCATGCTCCACGAGGTGCCACAGGGTGACGACCCGCGACGGCCGCCCGGACAGGAACGGATGGCTCGTGTGCACCATGAGGCCGCCCTCGTCCGCGAGCGCCGTGAGCTCGCTCGTCCACAGGTCGAGCACCTTCGCCGGTGACTCGATCGCCGTGCCGATGTTCGGCTCGGGCAGGAAGGCGTACTGCTCCCAGTCATCGAGCATCCAGTGCACCGGGAGCTCCACCAGGGCGCCGTCGCCCGTGTCGAGGAGGTACGGGCGGTCGTCGTCCATCATGCTCGAGTCCCACGTGAACCCGAGCTCGGCGAGGAGGCCCGGCGTCGAGTTGGTCAGCTCCCACCAGGGCGCCCGGAACCCCTCCGGCCGCGAGCCGGTGACGCGCTCGAGGCTCTCCAGGGCGCGCTCGACGTCGCGTCGCTGGCCGTCCTCGGACATGCGGTGGTAGGGGACGTGGTTGTAGCCGTGGTGGGCGATCTCGTGCCCGGCGGCGAGGATCGCCTCGACGGTGCCCGGGTGGAGGTCGGCCGTGAGCCCGGGCACGAAGAAGGTGGCGCGGATGCCTGCCCGCTCCAACATGCGCAGGATGCGGGGGACGCCGACCCTTGGCCCGTAGGCCTGGTGGCTCATCGTCGAGAGGCGGCCGGCGTAGGCGGGGTTGACGGCGAGGATGGCCGACTCGGCGTCCACGTCGAAGGTGAGCGCGAGCGCCGCCCGGTGGCCGGCCGGCCAGGGGAAGCCCGTCATGAGCAGCGAGTGTGGCTGATCAGGCCGCGGGCGGCAATGGTGCGACCTTGCAAACCTGTACGATCTCCGTTGGATGATCGTCCAATGACGATGACGGTGCGCGAGCTGGTCTCGGAGCCCTCGTTGGGGCTGCGGGTGGTCGTGGACGGCGCGCTCGACCGGCCGATCCGGTGGGTGCACACGACCGAGCTGGCCGACCCGTCGCGCTACCTCCAGGGCGGCGAGATGATCCTTACGACGGGCGTCTGGCGCGACGCCGGCGTGACCAGCGCGCGGTTCGTCGCGCCGCTTCGGCGCGTCGGGGTTGCCGCGCTCGGCTACGGGATTCCGACCGCGGATGCCGGCGTCCCCGCCGACCTGGTGCGGGCCTGCCGGCGGGCCGGGCTGCCGCTGATCGCGGTGCCGTTCGAGATGCCGTTCATCGCCGTCACCAGGGCGTTCGTCGACCGCGTCTACGGGCAGCGCGAGGACGCCCTGCGCGCCCAGGTGCGCCGCAACGACGAGCTCGTGCGTGCGGCCGGCTATGGGTCGGGGCTGGCCGGCATCCTCGAGGTGCTCGACCCGCAGCTGCGAGCCTGGGTGGTGGGGCCAGGTGCACGGGTGACGGCGGCCGGCGAGCCGCCCGATCCGGCCGAGGCGGCGGCGGTCGTGGCCGAGGCGGGACGGCTGCAGCCGGAGTATCCGGTTGCGGTGGACGGGTGGCTGGCCTTTCCGATCGTGACGGTCGGGCGCACGGAGGCGCACCTTGTCGTCGCGCGCGGCCGCGGGCTCTCCGCGGCCGACCGGGCCGCCGTCGACCAGACGATCCCGTTCCTCGGGCTCGAGCTGGCGCGGCGGCGGGCGCTCCGCGAAAGTGAGCGCCGGCTGGCCGCCGAGCTCGTCGACCTCGTCATGGCCGGCCCGGCGCAGCACCAGGCGGCGGCGGCGCGGCTCGAGGTGTTCGAGCTGGACGCGGCCGAGCCGCTGGCAGGGCTCGTGTGCGAGGCCGAGGATCCGGACGCCGCCCTCGATGCGCTTGAGCGCGGCCTGGCCGACGCGGGCGTCTCGGCGGTGGCGGCCGTGAAGGCGCCGGAGGTGGTCGCGGTCGTCCAGTGGCCGGGCGAGGAGGCGGGGTTGGCCGGGCTGGCGGCGTCCGTTCACGGGGCGGTGGGCGGGGCCGTCGGGATCGGCGGCCTCGCGGCGGATGCGACGGGGTTGCGGACGTCGATCGTCGAGGCCCGCCACGCCTGCCGCTTCGCCCGCCTGCGCCGCGACGCGGGTTGGGCAACCCACCACCAGGTCGGCTCGCACTCGCTCCTCCTGGCATTGCAGGACGAGGACGTGCTGGCGGCGTTCCGGCGCACGCTCCTCCAGCCGCTCGAGGAGCACGACGCCCGCCGCCAGTCGCGCCTGGTCGAGACGCTCGACCGGTTCCTCTCGTCAGGCTGCCGCTGGCAGGAGACGGCGGCGGCGCTTCACGTCCACGTCAACACGCTCCGGCACCGGCTGGCGCGGGTGGAGCAGCTGACCGGGCGGGATCTGGGGTCGATGGAGGACCGGGTTGATCTGTGGATTGCGCTGCGGTCACGAGGGTAGCTTGGCCAGGCACGCTGACCTGGCGGTCGTGCATCAGTCTCGGTTGCCCGGAAGAACGGCCAGCGCAGCACGGGCGAGTGATCTAAACCGTTCCCACTCCGGGAGTGTGATGGTTTGGTCATCCCAGATGCGTGCGCCCGAGGCGGTTGCCTCCGCGATAGCAGCTGTGAGTTCGCCGACGGCCCGCTCGGCCTCGATGGAGATGATCCCGTGCCGAACAAGCTTCGGGAGTATGGGTTCAACGTCGTGAAGCTCCAGTACGAGTTCGTCGAGCGAGGGTAACGTACCCAGCCATTCGAGATAATCGATTTGTTCTGGCGCGCTGGCAGCGAGGACCGCAATAGCGCGCCGTAGTTCGCGAACCCCCCATTCGTTTTCAAGAGGCACTACGTGCAATCTCCTAGGAGGCCGGGATGATAAATGACCATGGACGACGAGCCCGCGGACCTCGAGCGCCGGATCGCATCCTTCCTCGCTCAGACGTGGGACGACTACTGGCAGGTTCGAGCGACGCCGATCGACCAGCTTCGGCTCGAGGCCACGAAGCGGATCGACGAGGCCGAGCAGGTGAGCGCGTTCCGCGATGCGCGCCCTCCTCGGACTTTCGACCGACGACCCGGCGGAGCGGCACGCCCATGCGTATGCGGCCGCGGTCACCCTCATGACGATCTCGGAGGCCCTGACCTTCCTCGCCACTCTTCACCGCGACGAGATGACGCCCGAGCGGCTCCCGCTGATGGGCGCGCGGGAGGCCAACGAGGCCCTCCTCCGGGCGAGTGGGCTCTTCGAGTGGTCGGCGCGAAACGGCGCGCCGATCATGGGCGAGGGCGGCGAGGCGATCGCCGGTCCGGGCGCAGGCCCCGAGGGCTTGCACATATCAGCACCTGGAGTCAGATGGTCACGGTCGCGCACGAGGCGGGCGCACCGGATGTTCCGGGCACCGTCGCCGGTGCGCGGAGGCTGCGGGCGGCGCAGATGGCGAAGGCCGTCCCGGAATATGAGAGCGCTGCCGGTCATCGCAGCGGGCGAGCCGCTCGCTGGAGCGCGATCGCCGCGCAGCTCGCCGAGCCCTGAACAGGACCTACCGCATCGCGCCTGGCAGCACCTTCCAGTAAAAGAGCCCGATCACGATCAGGTAGGCGAGCACGATCAGCGTCCACGCCAGGTTGTGGCGGATCACGTCGCCCTCACGCCGCGTGTAGCCGGTGGTGGAGACCCCCACCGACGCGGTCTGCGGAGCGACCGGCTTTCCGGTCTCGGCGCCGACGGAGTTGAGCGAGGGCGCCAGGAAGACCGGGAAGTGCAGGAGCTTCCCCACCGTGTACTGGAAGCCGCCGAAGATGGCGTTGGACGAGGTGTTCGACCCGGAGAGCGCGACCGCGATCCACCCCAGGATCGGCGCCAGGATGATGTACCAGTCGCCCACCTGCGCGAACCCGTGCGCCATCGAGTTCGCCATCCCGGCGAAGTTGAACTCGAACGCCAGGCCGAAGATGAGGACACCCACGAGGAGCGCGCCCCACATCTGGCTGAACGACGTCCGGAACGCCGAGCGGATCTGCGCCGGCCGCGGCCGAAGCAGCGCCAGGATCAGGATCCAGGAGACCAGGATCGCGGTGCCGGCGATGAGCGGCTGGCCCTTGAACTCGGCGTCGACCGTGCCGGAGCCGATGGATGCCTGAGCCGAGACGACCCAGTCGCCCGGCGTCCAGTCGGGCAGGCTCGACCATGGGCCGGCCCACGCGATCACGACGACCACGAGGACGAGGAACGGCGCAACCGCCATGAGCGCGCCGCGCCCGGTCGGCCGTTCGCGTTCGGCCTGCTCGACCGCGTAGCGCACCTGGTCCTGCTCCTCGATCGGCGTGCCGCCGTAACCGAGCACCGTCTTCGGCTTCCAGAAGCGGATCAGGCCCAGCAGAACCCCGAAGCACACCAGCGACCCGACCACGTCGGGCAGGTAGGGGCCCGCGAACTGCGAGACGGGGAACTGGCCGGCGATGTACCCGAGCGACCCCGCGATCGCGAGCGGCCATCCGTCGCGGAGGCCGCGGCGGCCGGCGACGAGGTAGATCAGGATCCACGGCGGGAGGAGTGCGAGCAGCGCAACGATGCGCCCAACTGTCGCCGAGAGTTGGAAGAGGTCGAGCCCGGTCACCTTGGCGAGCCCGATGATCGGGACGCCCAGCGCGCCGAACGAGACGGGGGCGTTGTTGGCGATCGCTGCCACGCGGATGGCGTCCAGCTCCCGGATGCCGATCGCGACCAGGATCGGGGCGACGACCGCCCACGGGTACCCGAATCCGACCAGACCCTCCAGCAGGGCCCCGAACGCCCATGCCATGAGCAGCGTCTGGATGCGCACGTCGGGCGTCGCTTGGACGAGGAGCCAGTTCTTGAACCGCTCGAAGGCGCCCGTCTCGACCATGGTGTTGAAGATCATCACGCCCCAGAAGACGATCCAGTCAACGGCCCAGATCCCGGTCAGGCTGCCGTAGAACCACGCCTGCGCGGCGTTGCCGACGGGCGCATCCCAGACGAGTACGGCGAGGAGAAACGTGACCACGCCTGCGGCGAGGACGGCCGCCCATGCGGTGAGGCGAAGCGCCGCCAGGAGGATCAGGAGCATTGCCACCGGCACCAGTGCGATAAGCGTGCTTCCGAGCGCCCCGCCGGCGGGCTCGAGCGGCTGTTGGAACGCGAGCTCTAGCATGAGCGACACCCCCCCGTCTCGTGACGGACGGTGCGTACCCGCGTGCCCGGCGTCACGAAACGCCGCTTCGGCGATTACCGGGGCTCTGTGACGAGCGCCGCCGCGAGCTCGTCGACGGAGAGCGCGGACACGGGGATTTCGTAGTCGTCGAGGTCGTGGACGACCTCGCCCGGGTCGGCGAGGCGCGAACCCGCCGTCGGGACGTAAAGCTCGTCGGGGTAGGCGTGCGAGGCCCGCCAGCCGCCGGCGCTCTCGACCACGCGTCCCCAGAGGCGGACGCGGCCGATCACGCGCAGGTTGCCGCCCTTGTTGGGAAACCGGCGCAGGAACTCAGCCGCCGTTCCGGCGTCACGGGCGGCGTAGATGCCGCAGTCGCAGTTCCACGACGGCGCCTCATGGCCGCGCCGCCACAGCATCCGGCCGCGCAGGCACGTCGAGACGAGCGGCGCGTTCGGCGTCCAGAGCGACGGATAGACGACGCTCAGAAGCCGGAACCGGCGGCCGCCGCGGGCGGCCGTCCACACCCGCCACCCCACCAGCGGGTCGACGTAGTCCGGGGCCGCGATCACGGCTGCGGGACCGGCTCAGGCACCGGCTCGGGCGCCGGCGGCTCGCCCGGCAGCCGCCGAGGCACCGGGTCAACTAGCGGCTCCACCGTGATCTCCCGCTCGGGCTCGCCGATGTCCATCCGTGCAGACGTCCTTCCGTCCTGAGGGGCGGCAACTGTACCGCATCGCCCGGAGGGCGCGGTTTTCGAGCGATCGGGGTAGGAACCCGGTATGTCACCCACAGACGCAGCCGACGTCCTGACCGCCGAGGCGGTCGAGTTCCTGCACCTGCTCGAGCGCGAATTCCGCGACGAGCGCCGGGCGATTCTCGCCGCCCGCGATGCCCGCGCCGTCCGGCTGCGCGACGGCGAGCTGCCGGACTTCCTCACAGAGACGGCGGCCGTGCGCGACGGGGACTGGCGCGTCCCGCCGGCGCCGCCCGATCTCAAGGACCGGCGGGTCGAGATCACCGGGCCCACCGATCGCAAGATGGTGATAAACGCCCTGAACTCGGGGGCGCGGGTCTTCATGGCGGACTTCGAGGACGCCAACTCGCCCACCTGGTTCAACATCGTCGACGGGCAGCGCAACGTGACCGAGGCGATCGACCGCACGATCCGGCTCGAGACCGACGGCAAGTCGTACGCGCTCGATGACCAGGTGGCGACGCTGGTGCTGCGCCCGCGCGGCTGGCATCTGGTCGAGCGTCACTTCGAGGTCGACGGCGAGCCGATCAGCGCCTCGATCTTCGACTTCGGGCTCTACCTCGTGCGAAACCACGAGCGGCTGGCCACGGCGGGCACCGGCCCCTACCTCTATCTCCCGAAGCTCGAGTCGCACCGGGAGGCGCGGCTCTGGAACGCCGTCTTCGTCCGCGCCCAGGAGGAGCTGGGCCTGCCGGAGGGCACGATCCGCGCCACCGTCCTCATCGAGACGATCCTGGCAGCGTTCGAGATGGACGAGATCCTGTTTGAGCTCGGCCCGCACGCCACCGGCCTGAACGCCGGCCGGTGGGACTACCTCTTCAGCATCATCAAGAAGCTCGGCCTTCGCGAGGACATGGTGCTTCCCGATCGCAACTCGGTCGGGATGGACGCGCCCTTCATGCGCGCGTACGCCGAGCTGCTCGTGAAGACATGCCATCGCCGCGGCGCGCATGCCATCGGCGGCATGGCGGCATTCGTCCCGTCCCGGCGCGACCCCGACGTGAACGAGCGCGCGCTCGCCAAGGTGCGTGAGGACAAGGAGCGCGAGGCCGGTCAGGGATACGACGGCACCTGGGTCGCCCATCCCGACCTCGTGCCGGTGGCCAAAGAGGCCTTCGACCGCGCGCTCGAGGACCGGCCGAACCAGCTGGACGTTGCCCGCGACGACCTGCGCGTGGCCGCCGCCGACCTGCTCGACGTCGCGGCGACGCCCGGCGAGATCACCGAGGAGGGGCTCCGCGCCAACATCTCGGTCGGGCTCCAGTACCTGGCGGCGTGGCTTCGCGGAAGCGGGGCGGTGGCCATCTTCAACCTCATGGAGGACGCCGCGACCGCCGAGATCGCCCGCTCGCAGATCTGGCAGTGGCTTCACCACCACCGCTTCTCGCGCGACGATGTGCGCCGCGTCGCCGACGAGGAGGCGGCCAAGCTCGGCCCCGATTTTCAGCGAGCGCGAGCGCTGTTCGACCAGGTGGCGACCGGGGAGCACTTCGTCGAGTTCCTCACCCTGCCCGCCTACGACGAGCTCGACTAGACCGCGCGGCCGGTTCTGGGCCTGCGCCCGTTGC
>DASQXS010000234.1:0-13204 GCA_035639615.1 Gaiellales bacterium
CCTGGCGGATGTCGGCCGAGTCCGCCACCCGCCGTGCGGCGGCGGCAGTCGACGGCGCCACGTCGGGGAGGGTGTCGGGCAGCGACGACAGGAAGCGGCGGCACTGGGTGAGCGCGGCGGGGTGGGAGTGAATGCGGGTGAGGGCGTCGATGTTGGCCCCGGCGAGCCCGACCAGGCAGTGGGGCACCGGGATCACGACCTCGTCCACGATTGCGAGCGGCGCGTGGGCGAGGAGGTCGTAGGTCTCGGGGATCGCCCCGGCGAGCGAGTTCTCGATCGGGAGCACGCCGCAGCCCGCCTCGCCGCGGCTCACAGACCGCATCACGTCGGCGAATGACCGGCAGGCTCGGAGCTCTGCGTCAGGGTAGAGCGCGGCGCCGGCCTCGGCGGCGTAGGCGCCCTCCTCACCTGGATATGCGACGGTCGTCTGCATCGGGTGTCCTCCACGAAAAAAGCCCCCGGATCTCCGGAGGCTCTGGCTACCGCGGGCATGACCTGCGCGCGCTCAGACGCCTCCCGGGGGGTTGGTAAAGGCGAAGCCGAACGCAGGCCGCAAGTACATTGCGCGCCATGCTATCAGAGGACGCCATGGTGGCTGCGATCGCCCGCGTGGCCGGCGTAGCCGCGGGCGAGGTCGAGCTGGCGATCGGGGACGACGCCGCGGTGATCGCCGGCGGCCTCGTCGCGTCAACGGACATCCTGGTCGAGGGCGTCCATTTCGCATCTGCGCGGATGAGCGTCCGCGATATCGGCCACCGCGCCGCCGCGGTCAACCTCTCCGACCTTGCGGCGATGGGCGCCGAGCCGGTCTGTCTTCTGGCTGCGTTCGGCCTGCCCCGGGGGTTCACTGCTGTGGATGAGCTCACGGCCGGGCTCCTGGAGCATGGGGTCCCCGTCGCCGGTGGCGACCTCTCGCGGTCGCCCGTGATGGTCGTCTCGGTCACGGCTCTCGGCCGTGCCGAGCGCCCCGTTCTGCGCTCCGGCGGCCGTCCCGGCGACGTGCTCGTCGTCACGGGCGAGCTGGGCGGCCAGGCCGCCGGAGGGTACTCGGCCCGCGTGACGCCGCGGCTCCGTGAGGGCCGTGCGCTTGCGGCGGTGGCGACGGCCATGATCGACGTGTCGGACGGGATCGCCGCCGACGCAGCCCGGCTGGCCCACGCATCGGGCACCGGTGCGGTGATCGAGCTCGAGCGGCTGCCGTGCGCGCCGGGCGCCGGCGTCGAGCAGGCCGCCGGGGGAGGCGAGGACTACGAGCTCCTCGCCGCCCTTCCGCCCGACAGGCCCGCGCCCGTTCCGGTGACCGAGATCGGGCTGCTGACGGAGGATCCCGAGGTCGCGTTCGTGGACGCCGCGGGCGACCGCCGGTCCCTCCGCGGCTGGGACCACTTCGCGTGATCCCGGTCCTCGCAGGGCTTGTGGCGGCGATCCTGTGGGGCCTCTCGACCGTCGTCGCGTCGCGGTCGACGAAGCTTCTCGGCTCCCAGCAGGCCCTCGCATGGGTGATGCTCATCGGCCTCGGCGTGACGCTCGCAGCGGCGCCGTTCGCCGGTACGCCGCGGAACGTCTCTGCGGCGGGCATCGGCTGGGCGCTTGCGGCCGGCCTCGGGTCGATGCTCGGGCTCTCGATGATGTACCGCGCCCTGCGGATCGGCAAGGTCGGCGTCGTCGCTCCGATCGCCTCCACCGAGGGCGCCCTCGCGGCCGTCTTCTCGGTGGCGCTCGGCGAGCGGCTGACCGCGGACGTCGCGGTCTGCCTGGCCGTGATCGCAGCGGGCGTGGTCGTCGTCACCCTCCACGGTGAGACCCGCGACGTCCACCTGCGACCGTCGCTCTACGCGGTGATGGCGGCGTGCAGCTTCGGCGTCGGGCTCGTCGGCAGCGCCCGCGCGGGGGTCGAGCTCGGGGCGCTCTGGACGATCCTCGCCGCCAGGATCATCGGCGTGAGCGGGATCGCGGGCCCGCTTCTCGCCCGGCGGGCGCTGCCGCGGCCAGGGCGGGCGCTCTGGATGGTGGCGTTCTCGGCGCTTGCAGAGCTGATCGGGTTCGCCGCGTACATCGGCGGCTCGCGCTCGGGCGTGGCGATCCCGGCGGTGCTCGCGTCCCAGTTCGCCGCGGTCGCCGCCGTGGTCAGCTACGCGGCGTTCGGCGAGCGGCTCGCCTTCCGTCAGCGCGCGGGCGCCGTGGTCATCCTGGGCGGGGTCGCGGTGCTCTCGCTACTACGCGCCTGAGGAGGCGCCCAGCCAGCTCGAGAGCTCGTCCTCGATACGCCGCCGCGGCAGCGCCCCGATCAGCTTCTTCTGCATCTCCCCACGCTCGAACACCATCACAGTGGGGATCGAGAGGATGTCGTACCGGGCCGCCGTCTGGAAGTTGTCGTCCACGTTAAGCTTCGTGAACTTCACGCGCCCGGTGTGTTGCTCCGCGAGCTCGTCGAGGATGGGATCCATCACCCGGCACGGCCCGCACCACGGCGCCCAGAAGTCGACCACGACGGGCTCGTCGGCGCCGACGACCTCGCTCTCCCACGTAGCGTCGGTCACCTCAAGCATTCGTTCGGCCATGACCCAACTATACCCGTCGCCCTGCAGGCACACGCATCACTGCTGGATGACCACGCTCATCCCGATGCTGACCATCGAGAACAGGCGCTCTGCGTCGGGGATCTGCATGCGGATGCAGCCGTGCGAGACGCTGTAGCCGATTGACGCCGGGTCGTCGGTCCCGTGGATCCCCACGCCAGGGGCCGAGAGGCCCATCCAGCGGGTGCCGAGCGGGTTCCCCGGGCCGGGTGGGATCGGGACGGCGCCCTGCGCCCAGGGAGCGTCGGGCGGCGGCACCCAGGTCGGGTTCTCGACCTTCGAGATGATGAAGAAGTGGCCGTCGGGTGTCGGGTATGCGGGCTGCCCTACCGCCACCGGGAAGGATACGGACGGCTTGCCGTACCGGTAGAGCGTGAGCATATGCGACGACTGATCGATCACGATCCGGCCGGATAGCGCGCCGATCGTGTAGGGGCCGACGGCGCCGTCGACGGTGAGGGCGTTCGCCCGCTGGAAGGCGCGGACGGCCACGACCGTCCCCGGGCCGAGGACGCCCGTCGGCCGGCTGTGAAGGAACCCCTGGTGGCGGAGCAGGTGCTGGAGGGCGCGCACGTCGCGGCCGCGGGCGCCTTTCACAAGCGTCGCCGTCCCCAGCCACTCCGTCGAGTCGACGACGAACCGGAGCTGGGTCGCCGTCCGGTTCCCGGCCGCGTCGCGCGCCGTCACGTCGAGGATGTGCCGACCCTCCGCGAGCGGCGAGCCGGGCCGCGTCCCCGCTCGCACCCGCGCGCCGTCGAGCGTCACCGAGACGCGGGTCGGCGCGGTGTCGGCCACCTCGACCGCCAGTTTCGGGCGGTTCGTGTGCACGACCGGCTTCACTCCCAGCTCGACCCGCGGCGCGGTGGCGTCCACCCGCAGGCGGGTGCGGACCGTGCGGCGGTTGCCGGCGGGGTCGGTCGCGGTGACGGCGATCGGGATTCGCCCGTCCGAGAGCCCGAGCGGCAGGGTGAAGGCGCCGTCGGCCCCGGCGGCGACGTGGGCGGTGGCGATGTCGGCGACCGCGCTCACGCGGACGCCGGGCTGCGTGTGCCCGGCGAGCTCGATCGTCCGCGACCGCACCCATCCCCGCGGCAGCGGCCGCAGGTGAAGCGGCGGCGGCCGGGTGTCGACCGTGAACGACCAGGTCCGGGTCAGCGGGCCGCCGAACATGCCGGCCGAGCTCGCCCGCAGCGAGACGGTGTGGCGCCCGTTCCCGAGCCGCACGCCCGACAGGCGGATGGCGCCGCCCGCAAGCATGCTCTCGGTCGTCATGTCTGCGCCGTCGATGGTCAGCCGGTAACGGCCCAGGCGAGCCGCGTGGGAGACGCGGACGGCGATCACCGGGGCCGGCCGGGCGACCTGCGCGCCGGCGGCGGGCGAGACGGCGCCCAGCCGGGCCGTCGTCGAGTAGGCGTAGGCCGCATACCCGATCGCGGCAGCGGCCACGACCGCCGCGCCTGCGAGGAGGGCGACGCGAACGGGCGCTCTGCGCGGCCAGCCTCGCATCCGTTCTCCAGCGTACCAGTGCAGTCGCCTGGATCGGTAACGGCGCCGTGTCAGCTTCGTATCATGCTCACGTGAGCCCCGAGCAGCTGTCGAACGCGGCCATTGCCGATCGCTTCGAGCTCATGGCCGACCTCCTTGAGCTCGAGGGCGCGGTCGTCTACCGGGTGCTCGCCTACCGGCGGGCTGCGAAGTCGCTTCGGGAGACGCCCGAGAGCGTGTCGAAGCTCTCGGCAGAGCGTCGGCTGACATCGCTCCCCGGCGTTGGCGACACCGTGGCGGCGAAGGTGGCCGAGCTCCTCGGGACCGGCCAGATCGCCGCGTTGCAGAAGCTCGTCGACCGAAACCCGCCCGGGGCCGTCGCCGTCATGCGGCTCTCCGGGATCGGCCCCAAGACCGCCCGCCGCATTTTCTCGGAGCTCGGCCTCGAGACCGTCGACCAGGTGCGCGAGGCGGCCGAGGCGGGCCGGATCCGAGCGATCGCCGGGATGGGGGAAAAGACCGAGCAGGCGATCCTCGCCGGCCTCCAGGATGGGGCGTCACCGGCGGCGCGGCGCCTCTCGCTCGGCCGCCTGCGGCCGCTGGGTGAGCGGGTGGTCGACGAGCTCCTGCGCTCGGACGCGGTCCTCCGCTGCGACCTCGCCGGCAGCCTGCGGCGGTACGCCGAGACCGCGAAGGACGTGGACGTGGTGGCCGCTGTCACGGACCGCGTGGCGGCGACGGAGGCGTTCACGGCGCAGGACTGGGTGGCCGAGGTGGCATCGCGCGGGGATAACCGTGTGGCGGCAGTCGCCCACGACGGCACCGTCGTCGAGCTGCGCATGGTGCCACCCGAGTGCTACGGCAACCTGCTGCAGCATCTGACCGGCTCGAAGCACCACAACGTCGCGCTGCGCGAGGCCGCCGTCCGCGCGGGGCTCAAGGTGAGCGAGTACGGCATCGAGGACACCGACACCGGCGAGACGCTCACCTTCGAGGACGAGGCGGACGTCTACGCACGGCTCGGGCTGCCCCTGATCCCGCCCGAGCTGCGCGAGAACCGCGGCGAGCTGGCCGCCGCGCGGGCCGGCGGCCTGCCCGACCTGCTCGAGGTCTCGCAGGTGCGCGGAGACCTGCACGTGCACACCGACTGGTCGGACGGCAAGGCCTCCCTCGAGAAGATGGTCGAGACCGCCCGTGCCCGTGGGTACGGCTACCTGAACATCACCGACCACTCGCCGTCGGTCGGCTTCGGGATGGGGCTCGACGCCGGCCGCCTGCGGCGCCAGATCGACCGCGTTCGGGCTCTGGCGGAGACGCTCGCACCGGACTTCGTCCTCCTGGCCGGCGCCGAGGTGGACATTCTCCGCGACGGGTCGCTCGACTACTCCGACGAGCTCCTCGCCGAGCTGGACGTCGTCGTGGCGAGCATCCACGCGTCGCACCGGCTCTCCTCTGCCGACCAGACGAAGCGGGTGTGCGCGGCCATCGAGAACCCGAACGTGGACATCCTCGGCCACCCCACCGGGCGGCTGATCGGGCGCCGCGAGCCGCATCCGCTTGACATCGAGGCCGTGATCGCCAAGGCTGCCGAGACCGGGACGGTCCTCGAGGTCAGCTCGCAACCTGACCGGCTCGACCTGCGCGACACCCAGGTGCGGCTCGCCGTCCAGGCCGGCGTAAGGCTCGCCGTCGATACCGATGCCCACTCCGTGGCAGCCCTCGACTACCTCCGGTTCGGCGTCATGAACGCGCGCCGCGGCTGGGCGACGGCGGCCGATGTCGTGAACACGCGCGAATGGCCCGAGCTCAAGGCTGAGCTCGGGCCATAACCGCGCGAGCCCGCTATCGGGAGAGGATCTCCCAGAGGTTGTTCTCGCCGTGCTGCTGGGTGAAGAACCAGCGCGCCTCGGCGAAGCTGCCGAGCCGGCCCTGCATCCCGGCGACGAAGGGCGAGCCGGACGAGACGTGGAGTCCGGTCACCTCGTTGTCGCCGTCGTTCTGGAATCCGGACGTGCCGGCGTTGAGGTAGCCGGCGTCGATCTCGGCCGCCTCGTCGCGCCCCTCGGCGAGGAATCGCACCGGGTGCTCCGGATCGGACATGGAGTAGGCCCAGATCGAGTCGAGCCGGTTCAGCTGCTCGTGCAGCGTGTCGCCGCGGTCCTCGGCCGCAAGGAGCGTGTCGCGGTCGGCGAAAGCGAGGTTGTCGAAGGACGCGTGCCGGGCGTCGCCGAGCACGAGGATGCTCAGCCGGCCGCGGCCGCGGCCGCCGATCCGCACCCGGAAGATGGCGCCCCACGATCCACGCGCGGCCAGCGCCGGCACGTTGCCCGAGTCGGCGTTCGTGTCGCCGGTGGCGTCGAACACGAACGTGCCGAAGCGCGTCCCGGGCTGGAACTGGAGGTTCTCCGGCCGCAGGAACGGCGTCGCCCCGGCCGCCTTGGCGGCGGCGTTGGCGTCGAACGGGGAGAACCCGTCCGTCGCCGTGTTGTGGACTGTCACCCACCGCACCGGCCACGATGTGCCGGGCGTGTTCAGGAGCAGATGGTCATGCGAGAAGACATCCCCGGAGGGGTCGTTCGCATGGAACCGTACGGCGTGGCCGTGGACGAACGCCTGCAGAGCCTGGAGGCGGCCGCCCTTCGTGAGGTCGGCGGCGTCCTTCGGCACGAAGCGGTAGATGAACGAGTTCGGCTGCTTGGCGACGACCGGAGCATCGGGATCGGACGGGTCGACGCTGACCTCCGTCCCGCCGATGTCCTCGGCCAGGATCAGGTCACCGTGGTCGTCGGGGTGGACGCCCTCGTATCCGCCGTCCCCGAGCACGCCCTCGAGCGAGATGTGCCTGGGCGGCCAGCCCACCGTCACCTCGAACGGGCTGCTCAGGTTGTCGTTCTCCTGCGTCGCCAGCAGGGTGTGCGTGAACGGGTCCCAGGTGGTGCCGTCGAGGGCGTTGATATGGGTGAGGCCGTCCTTCCCGACCGGCGTGAGCAGCGTGATCCGGTGCGCCGGGTCGGTCACGTCGAGGTTGATTCGGGTGAGGTACCCGAGATCGGTGGTGCCCTCGTGAGTCTGGAACAGGAAGTGGGTGCCGTAGTCGTAGCCGTGGGTCGGGCCCGGCAGGCCGTGCTTGAAGACCAGGTAGGTGTTCTGGTCGGGCTCGGTCTTCGTGGCTTCGATCGGCTGGGTGGCGGCATCGTTCAGCTCCCCGAACGTCGTGATGAGGCCGGAGGGGTTCTCGAGCGGGTCGGTGCCCGTCGCGATCCTCTCGAGCCGGAACCCGGGAGCCACCAGGTTCGGCGGATGGCCGTGTCGGTGGTTTGCGTGCGTCACGCCCGGCGGCGGGATCGCCGCCGCCGCGGGCGCGGCCGCGACAGCCGCGGCACAGGCCGCCACCAACGCTGCTCCTCGTCTCATGTGCGTCCCTCCGGTTCAGGTGCCGTACGTCGGGCGCACGCTAGGCCTGCGACGCTTCACCGGGGGCGAAGAACCGGTTGCGATCCGGTGTCGAAGCGGTTACGCCGACACGATCTCGCCGACGAGCACCTCCGGCTCGACCGATCCCGGGTTCAGGATCACGCGGTCGGCCCAGAAGAACTGCCGGTCGAGGGCGGCATAGACGTCCACGACGCCCGGTCCGGCCTCGACCAGCTCGGCGGGGTGGACGTCGACGGCGATGCGGTCGCGGGGGGTCACCCCTCCAGGGTACGCGCCGCTCCGCCCTCGATCAACGGCCGCACCCTGTCGTGGAGGTCGGCGCGGTAGTGGAAGAGCCGGGCCGGCGTCGCCCGGAGCACGTCCGCGACCGGGCCGGTCAGCTCCGCGAGCGTCATCCAGCGGGCCGCGTCGATCTCGCCGATATCGCGGGGATCGAGGGCGCCGCCGGCGGCGCGGGCGGTGACCACGTGCGTCGTCCAGCGGTCGGCATGGCCGCGGTGGGTGAAGACCGCCCGGACGACGAGCGGATAGCCGGTCAGCTCGATCTCAAGGCCCGTCTCCTCGAACGCCTCGCGAGCCGTGCCCTCGGCGAACGCCTCACCGGGGCGGATGCCACCGCTCGGGATCCGCCATGCGCCTGCCGGGTACTGCGGCTTGCGGATGACGACGATGCGGCCGTCGCCGGCGAGGATGGCGAACGTGACGTCGTGCCGGCGGGTGGGATCGCCGGGCGCCCGGATGGTGGCGGCGTCGCGGGCCGTGATCTCCCGACGGGTGTCCCATTCGGCCGGCGCGCCGAACCGGGCCACGATCGGCGCGACCAGGCCCTCGTCGACGTGCGTCACGCGGGCCGGGCGAGATGGTCGAGCAGCTCGATCACCTCCGCCGGCCCGTCGACGATGCAGTCGGCGGCGTCGAGCAGCGATCGGGGCGCCTCCGGCGAGCGGACGGCCACTCTCATCGTCGCCTCGCGGAACGCGTCGAGATCGCTCGAGTCGTCGCCTACGAAGAGGATGTGGACGATGGGCCGGCGGCCGCGCAGCCGCTTCACCGCCGCGCCCTTGTCGACGGCGACGGGCGGCCGCACCTCGAGCACCATTCGCCCGAACCGCCAGGCGAGGCCGGCCCGCTCCAGCTTCGGCACGATCTGGGTCTCGAGATAGCGGTGGGCATGATCGGCCCGTGGCGAGCCGCGGTAGTGCACGGTGAAGGTGATCCCCTTGTCCTCGATCCTGCACCCGAGCTCCGGCAGGAGGCCGTCGTTGCGGACGATCTGCAGGGCATCGGCGATGGCCTGGGCGTGTTTGGCCGCCTGGGGGGCCAGATGGACGGCGCCGTCGCGCCACACCTCGAGGCCGTGGTTCCCGGAGATCGCGACGGCGTCGAAGGGGACCATCCTCCGCGCCTCGGCCGCCGGGCGGCCGGTTACGCACGCCACCAGCGCGTACGTCCGGCTCAGACGGTCGAGCGCCTCGAGGGCCTCGGAGATGATCCGCGCCTCGCCGGGCGTGGCGACGATTGGCGCGAGCGTCCCGTCGATGTCGCAGACCACCCCCCCGTGACGAGGATCGGCCTTGAGTGGTGCCACAAGCCGCGCGAGGCTCCGATCCACGGGCTCATACAATACCGGCCGTGTCGCGCCGGACCCTGGCCCTCGTGGCGATCGGACTTGTGGCCGGGTTCTTCTCCGGCGTGCTGGGCATCGGCGGCGGGATCGTCATCGTCCCCCTCCTGGTGGGCACGCTGGCCTTCGACCCGAAGCCGGCGATGGCGACGTCGCTCGCGGCAATCCTCTTCACCGCGATGGCCGGCGCCGGCGCGCACGCCCAGGCGGGCAACGTCGCCTGGGGCGACGCGGCGCTGATCGGCGTACCCGCCGCCGGGGGTGCCGTTCTCGGGGCGTGGCTCCAGCAGCGGCTGGCGACGCGCGCAGTCGTGCTCGCCTTCGCGGCGTTCCTGATCGCCACCGCGGCGAAGCTGGCCGCGTGATGCATCAGCTGATCGCGGCCGTCCTCGGCCTCGCCGCGGGGACGCTTTCGGCGCTCTTCGGCGTCGGCGGTGGGATCGTCTTCGTGCCGACCCTGATCTTCCTCGGTCACTCCGCGCACGTCGCCGTCGCCACGTCGCTGGCGGCGATGGTGCCCGTCATCCTGATGGGGTCGTGGCGGCAGAGTCGCTATGGGCTTGTGCGGTGGCGGGCGGGCGTCGTCGTCGGGCTGGCGTCCGTTCCGACCGCGAAGCTGGGCGAGCTCGTGGCGACGTCGCTTCCGAACGCGACGCTGGAGCGGGTGTTCGCCGTCGTGCTTGTCGTCGTCGCGGTCCAGCTCGGGTGGCGGGCGCTCAGAGAGCCGCGGTCACAGGCGCGCGTTTGACTCGCCCCGGGGCGTGGTACGGGCGGATGGAACGACCGAGGAGGCAGCCATGAAGCACAGGCTCGATGGCAAGCGAATCGCGTTCCTGATGGCAAACGACGGTGTGGAGCAGGTGGAGCTTGTGACGCCGCTCGAAGCCGTGCGCGGCGAGGGCGGGACGGCCGAGATCCTCGCGCCCAAGGGAGGCCGGATCCAGGCGTTCAACCACCTCGACCGGGCCGACACCTTCCCGGTCGACAGGCCGGTCGGCGAGGCCGATCCCTCGGATTACGACGGCCTGATGCTGCCGGGCGGCGTGGCGAACCCGGACCGGCTGCGCATGGACCCCGACGCCGTCGCGTTCGTGCGCTCGTTCATCGACGCGCGAAAGCCCGTCGCGGCGATCTGCCATGCGCCGTGGACGCTCGTCGAGGCGGACGTCGTTCGCGGCCGCACGATCACGTCGTTCCCGAGCCTTCGTACCGACATCGAGAATGCGGGCGGACACTGGGTCGACGAGCAGATGCACGACGACGACGGCCTCGTCACGAGCCGCAAGCCGGGCGACCTGCCGGCGTTCTGCGAGCAGATGGTCATGCGGTTCGCCGAGACTCCGGTGGTGGCCTCGTGAGCATGTCCGAGGATCCGTCCTCTGGGCAGGGCGATTTCGACGCCGGCCTCGACCTGCACGAGTGGGAGACGCGCTGGTCGGAGATCGAGCCGATGCTGCGCGAGTCGCCGGTCGAGACGCTGCCGGACGCGACCGACCTCATCTCGCAGATGCTGGCCGAGTCGGGCCGCCCCGCGGACGCGCCGCTCTACGAGCCGGACGAGGAGGCGGCCATGCGCTACGCCGAGGCCCGCTCGGTCGCCGATCGCCTCTCCGCAGGGGAGGAGGTCGACGTCTTCGAGATCGGGCGGGCCGCGGAGGCGCTCCGCGAGCTTCACGACGCCGTGATCAGCGAGCGCGGCGGCGGGCTTTCCGGCTGACGCCGACGAGTTCGACTACGGCTCGTAGTCGAACTCGTCCTCGTCGGACGAGAGCACCTTCTTGATTCCGATCGCCGCCGCCGCGGCGAGCGCCGCGCCGATCACGAGCTTGCGCATCTTGCGGCTCCTGCGGGCCGGCTTCTCGGCCAAGCGCGCCGCCGCGCCGCGGAGCTCCCCGGCCGCTTTCACGACCTCGTCGGTCACGGTGCGGTTGGTGGCCGCCTTGCGCGGGCCCTCCGCCTGGATCTTCGCGTAGATCGTCTTGGCCGAGTCGAGCGCCGTCTTCGCGTGCGCCCGCAGCTCCTCGTCGTTCGCCACCCTCGTGACGAGCGGCGACAGCGTCTCCGCCATCTTGTCCGCCTTCATCTTCGTGGGCACGGACCCACCTCCCAGGATCGCCGGAATTTGCGGTCACACTACCACGGTGGATTTCCAACGGGTCGAAGCGCTACTCGCTGAATGGGGCGAGCCCGCCTACCGGGCCCGCCAGGTCTACGAGGCGGCCACCCGCGGGCTCGTCGCCGAGTACGGCGCGATGTCGGCGCTGCCCGCCGAGCTCCGCGAACGCCTTGCCGGCGCGGAACCGCTGAGCGAGCTTCGGGCCGAGGAGGTGCAGGAGTCTCGGGACGGCACCGTGAAGGTGCGCCTGGCAACGCGCGACGGGTTCCCCGTCGAGGCCGTGGCCATGCGCCACCGCGGCCGTCGCACCGCCTGCCTCTCGTCCCAGTCCGGCTGCCCGCTCGCGTGCACGTTCTGCGCCACCGGGGCGATGGGTCTCGGCCGGAACCTTCGGGCCGGCGAGATCGTTGAGCAGCTGCTCGTGCTGGCCCGCATCCTCCGCGGCCGCGGGGCCGAGATCGGAAACGTCGTCATGATGGGGATGGGAGAGCCGTTCCTGAACTACGACGCGGTGCTCGCGGCGTGCCGGACGATTCACGATCCCGCCGGCCTCGGCCTCGGTGCCCGCAAGATCGCGATCTCGACCGCAGGCTGGGTGCCCGGCATCGAGCGGCTCGCCGCGGAGGAGCTGCCGTTGCGGCTCGCGCTCTCGCTCCACGCTCCCACCGACGAGCTCCGCGGCGAGCTCATGCCGGTCACGCGGCGGTTCCCCGTGGCCCGGCTGATGGACGCGTGCCGCGCCTACCGCGAGCGCACCGGCCGGCGCGTGTTCGTCGAGTACCTGCTCCTCGACGGCGTGAACGACGCGGACGCCGACGCAGCCCGGCTGGCGCGGCTGCTCGGCTCCGGCCCCGGCTTCCATGTCAACCTGATCGCCTACAACCCGACCGCGGCCGCCTATCGGGCGTCGCCGGCTGACCGGGTGGCGGCGTTCGCCGCGGTGCTCCGCGGGAGGGGCGTCGGCACGAGCTACCGCCGCTCCCACGGCGGCGATATTGACGCTGCCTGCGGGCAGCTGGCGGTTGCCGGCGCCAAGGCTCGGCGGCGGAAGCTTCGGCGAGCCTCGGCCGGCGGGTAGTCGGTAAACTCGCTCGAATGCCGGACGGCACCATGGAGGCGTGGGTGATCCGCCCGGACCGGCTGGGAGACCCGATCGCGGCGATGCAGCTCGAGCGGATCGATGTGCCCGAGCCGGGGCCGGGCGAGGTACTCGTCCGGGTGATGGCAGCGGGCGTCAACTACAACGGCGTATGGGCGTCGATGGGCCTGCCGGTGTCGATCTTCCGGTACACCGGATACGACTTCCACATCGCCGGCTCGGACGCGTCGGGGGTGGTCGAGCGCGTCGGCCCCGGCGTCACGCGCTGGCAGCCGGGGGACGAGGTCGTCATTCACTGCAACCAGAGCTGCGGCGAGTGCGCGGAGTGCAACGGCCTCGACCCGATGGCCTGCTCGCGGCAGAAGATCTGGGCATACGAGTCGAACTGGGGCAGCTTTGCCGAGTACTGCCTGGTCCAGGCCCAGCAGCTGCTCGTGAAGCCGCCGCGGCTCACGTGGGAGGAGTCGGCGTCGTACGGCCTCACCTACTTCACCGCGTATCGGATGCTGGTCGACCGGGCGGGCGTCCGCGCGGGCGACAACGTCCTCGTGTGGGGCGCCGGCGGCGGGCTGGGGACGTTCGCCGTCCAGCTGTGCGCCCTCTACGGCGCGAACGCCGTTGCCGTCGTCTCCTCAGACGACAAGCTGAAGCTTGTGCGGCAGCTGGGGGCGGCCGCGGTGATCGACCGGCGTCAGTTCGCCCTGCACGACCCGGACACCGGCGAGCGCAACCTCGACGAGATCAAGCGGTTCGGCAAGGCGATCCGCGAGCTCACCGGCGGAAGCGATCCGGACATCGTGTTCGAGCACGTCGGGGCGGCGACGTTCTACACGTCCGTCTTCGTCTGCAAGACGTTCGGGACGGTG
>DASQXS010000235.1:0-8031 GCA_035639615.1 Gaiellales bacterium
CGGCCTGGCACCGCAATTGCGTGCCTGACCCCTGGATATTGCGCTAGCCGAAGCGGTCGATGAGGACATGGATCCGCGCGATCTCGCGGAAGCCGAGACGGAGCAGAATCGGCGCCGACATCCGTCCGGCCTGGGTGACGAGCGCCGGAGTGCCGCGCTCCACCGCATCCTCCCAACGCGCCCGTACGAGGGCGCGGTAGACGCCGCGGCCACGCGCCTCGGGCAGCACCGCGCCGCCGTTGAGGGTGACCGCCCCGTCCAGATAGACCGCCGTGCCCGAGCCGACGATCCGGCCATCGACCAGCGCCACGAAGGTTCGCTGGGCGCCCGCACTCACCTCCTCGTCGTAGCGAGCCCGCTCGTGCGCCTCATCGGACGGTGACAGCGTCCCGAAGGCGGCGAACGCCACAGCCTGGGCGGCCCGGAACTCGCCGAGGTCCCGCACCGGCCGCGCCTCGATGCCGGCGACCTCCGCCGGCTCCTGGTCGAGCGCCATGGCGACGAGGAGCGGATCGTCGTCGTCCACCATGCCGCGGTGCCTGAGCTGGTCCACGAGGTCCGGCGGCGTGGCGGATGACCCGATCTCCCAGCTGCACTCGCTCCTGCCGCGGGCTGCGATTAGGCCGTGCACCTCGGCGATCGTCGCGTCGATGTCGCTCTCCGTCAGCCGCAGCCGCTGCACGACGTTCCAGCTCGGCTCGGTTCGGATGCCCATCCAGAGCACGTACCGCACCGTCTCGATCCGCTCGTGCCCCGGCGCGAGTGCCTGGTGCGTGTTCGCGTTCTCGGCGAACTCCCGGAGCCGCGCCTCGGCCACCTACCGCATCCGTGTGACGGGGTATCCCGAGCTGCGGACGAGCTCGACGATCTCGTGCGCGTGCGCCTCGTCACGGGTCTCGAGGATCAGCTCGATGCCCGTCTCCGCCACCGCGACGTCGACGCTCTCGCGGTGGTGCGAGACGACGAGGATGTTGACGTGCGCGTCGGCGATCACCTTGAGCAGGTGCATCAGCTGGCCGGGCCGGTCGACGAGCCGCGTGCGGATGACGAGGTAGCGGCCCGCGTTCGTGAGCCCGAAGCGGATCACCTGCATGAGAAGCGGCGTGTCGATGTTCCCGCCGGAGAGGACGGCCACCGCCCGCCTCGCCTGCACCTTGCCGGCGAGCAGCGCCGCCAGGCCGACCGCCCCCGCCCCCTCCACCACCGCCTTCGTCCGCTCGAGCAGCTGCACGATCGTCATGCCGATCTCGGCGTCGGTGACAGTGACGACGTCGTCCACGTGCTCGCGCACGAGGCCGAACGTGATCTCGCCCGGGTGCTTGACGGCGATGCCGTCCGCGATCGTCTCGGTCTGGGTGGCCGGATGGATCTCGCCGTGCTCGAGCGAGGCGACGTACGGGGCGCACCCCGCGGCCTCGACGCCGATCACGCGCACCTCCGGGCGCTGGGACTTGACGGCGAGCGCCACCCCGGAGAGCAGGCCGCCGCCGCCCAGCGGCACGACGATCGCGTCGACGTCGGGGACGTCCGCCAGGATCTCGAGCCCCACGGTGCCCTGGCCCGCGATCACGTCCTCGTCGTCGAAGGGATGGACGAGCGTCTTCCCCTCGGCCTCGGCGGCCGTCCTGGCCGCGGCCACCGACTCCTCCACCGAGTCCCCGACCAAGCGGACGGTGGCGCCGTAGCCCTCGGTCGCCCCGACCTTGGCGAGCGAGGCCGCCTCGGGCATGTAGACGGTCGCGGGGACGCCCGCCGAACGGGCCGCGAAGGCCACGGCCTGGGCGTGGTTTCCGGCCGACGGAGCCACCACGCCCACCCTGCGCTCGTCGTCATTCAGCGAGCGCACCTTGTTGTAGGCGCCGCGGATCTTGAAGGAGCCCGTCTTCTGCCGGTTCTCGAACTTGAGCCACACCTCGCCGGCGCAGAGCCGCGAGAAGGTCTCCGAGCGCTCGGTGGTGGTGCGGTGGGCGACGCCGACGAGCGCCTCCGCGGCGGCGCTGATGTCGTCGAGCGAGGGCACGGTGGCGGCGAACGGTACCCTGTTTGCGCCCCGCGAGCGGCTTAGGGTACCCTAAGCCGCTGTGACCGGATGGCAGACGACAGCCCTCGGCGCGATCGCCGGCGGAACGATCTTTCTCGGCCTGCCCCTGGGCCGGGTCGGGCGCGTCTCCGACCGCATGCGCGCCTTCCTCTCGACGCTGTCCGCGGGCATCCTGCTCTTCATCTTCTGGGATGTCATCGCCGGCGCGTCGGAGGTCGTCGACAGCTCGCTGGGACGAGCCCGCGACGGCGGCTCCTTCGCTCCGCTCCTCACGGATGTGACGATGCTCGCCTCCGGGCTGGCTGCCGGCGCGCTCGGGCTCGCGTGGATCGAGCGGCGCATGCACCGGCGCCGGCCGCTCGCGCCGATGGCGGGCGGATCGGTGGCGGACGCCGCGATCGCGGGGATGGATGTCTCCGAGCTGGCCGAGCAGGCCCGCCGGGCCGCCCTCGGGCTGGGGATGCTGATCGCCGTCGCCATCGGCGTCCACAACTTCTCAGAGGGGCTTGCGATCGGGGTCGCCGCCCGGGCGGGCGAGATCGCGCTTGCCGGGACGCTCATCACCGGGTTCGCGCTCCACAACGCGACCGAGGGGTTCGGGATCGTCGGGCCGCTGGGCGAGACGCGGCCGTCATGGCGCTGGCTCGGGCTGGCCGGCCTCGTCGGCGGAGGGCCGACGTTCCTGGGCGCGATGGTCGGCTACCGGGTCTCGTCGGAGCCGCTCCAGCTCGCCTTCCTCGCGCTGGCCGCCGGCGCGATCCTGTTCGTGATCGGAGAGCTGTGGACGGCGGCGCTGCGCCGCGCCTCCCGGAACCTTGTGCTGGCCGGCATCGTGTGCGGGTTCCTGGCGGGCTTCGCCACGGATCTCGTGATCGCGTACGCCGGCGTGTGAGCGTGGGGGCCCTGCACGCCTTCGTCGAGATCCCCAAGGGGAGCCGGAACAAGTACGAGTTCGACGAGTCGGTCGGCCACGTCGTGCTCGACCGGACGCTGTGGACGAGCGTCGTCTACCCGGCCGACTACGGCTTCCTGATCGACACCCTCGGCCGCGACGGCGATCCGGTCGACGCGATCATCCTCGTGGCCGAGCCAACGTTTCCCGGCTGCGTGATCCCGGTCGAGCCGATCGGCGTCTTCGAGATGCGCGACGAGGCGGGCGAGGACGACAAGGTGCTGTGCGTGCCCGAGCGTGATCCCCGGTGGGGCGACACCCACGACATTGCCGACGTGCGCGGCACGCTGCTCGACGAGATCGCGCACTTCTTCGACGTCTACAAGGACCTCGAGCATGGGAAGGGAACCGAGGTCCTGGGCTGGCGCGGCCGCGATCACGCCGACGAGGTCGTCGCCGCCGGCCGGGCGGCGTTCGCGGGCCGGGCGCCGTGACGGTCCGGGCGGCCGTGATCCAGGGCCCGGGCCGGTTCGCCGTGGAGCCGTTCCCCGATCCCGACCCGGCCCCAGGGGCGACCGTGCTGCGCATGCACTACTCGGGCATCTGCGGCACCGACAAGCACACCTGGCGCGGCGAGAGCCTCCAGTACGCGGGCACCGACCACGAGCGCGACGCAGCCTATCCGCTCATCTGCGGCCACGAGAACGTCGGGGTCATCGAGGCCCTCGGCGCGGGCGACCCGCCCCTCGACGAGGACGGGCGGCCGTTTCGGGTCGGCGACCGGGTCGTGCCCGCACCCAACGTCACGTGCGGCCGGTGCCGGTTCTGCCTCGACGGCGTTTCTCCGTACTACCTCTGCACCGGCCTCGAGGACTATGGCAACTCGCTCTCGTGCGCCGAGCCGCCCCACCTCTTCGGCGGCTGGTCCGAGCTCATGTACATCCTGCCCGGTACGCGGCTCTTCCGTGTCCCGGACGAGCTGCCCTCGGAGCTGGCCGCGCTGACGGAGGTGATGGCCGTCACCCACGGCCTGGACACCGCCCGCGTCCTCGCCCCGACCGGCGGCGGGTTCGGCTTCGGCGCGACCGTGCTCGTCCTCGGCGTCGGCCCGCTCGGGCTGATGCATCTCGCCAAGGCGGAGCTCCTCGGCGCCGGGTTGCTCATCGCCGTCGACGTGCTCGCCGAGCGGCTGGAGCACGCCCGCGCCTTCGGCGCCGAGCTCTGCCTCGACGCCTCGGCGGCGACGCCCGAGGACCGGCGCGCGGCCGTGCGCGAGGCGACCGCCGGCCTGGGCGCCGACGTCGTCGTCGACTGCTCGGGCCGGGCCGAGACGTTCCCCGAGGCGCTCGGCCTCGCCCGTCCGGGCGGGGCCGTGATCGAGGCCGGCGCCTTCGTCGACCTCGGGCCCATCCCCGTGAACCCGAACCGCGACATCTGCACGCCGGGCCTCACGATCCTCGGCATCGGCGGCGAGGTGCTGCCGCAGTACGCGCCGGCTCTCCGGATGCTCGCCCGCCACCGGTGGCGGCTGCCGCTCGCCCGGGCGATCACGCACCGGGTGCCGCTTGATGGCGTCGGCGAGGCGCTCGAAACGGCCCAGACCGGGGCGGCGATGAAGATGCTCGTCGCGCCGAACGGCGCCGTGTAGGCGGTTAAGACAGACGACCAGGTCGTGAAACGGCTGGACCTGGTCCCGTTGTTTCAACCGTGAAACGGCTGGACCAGCTCCACTTGTTTCAGCCATGAAACAAGTGGACCAGGTCCCCATGTTTCAGAACGGCTCGAGGCCGTGATGGTATTGACCCAATTCTGTGACGGGTAGGGCGACGGCGACTCAGACGCCTAGCCGGCGCAGGTACTCGCGGTTGGCCCGGGCGTCTTCCGCCAGGTCGGCCAGGCTCTGGCCGGGCTTCACGTAGCGGTCCTGCTCGACGACCACCCAGCCGTCGTAGCCGAGCGATTCGAGCCGGCGGATAACGCCGGCCAGGTCGACCCCGCCCTCGCCGAAGCGGCAGAAGACGCCGCGGCGCCAGGCCTCCTCCAGGCCGAGGCCGCCGCGCCGGATCTCGCCCATGACGCCGGTGTCGACGTCCTTGAGATGGACGTGCGTGACGAGCGAGCCGTGCCGGTCGAGGAGCTCGACCGGGTCGCCGCCGCCGAAGAGGGAGTGGCCGCTGTCGAAGCAGAGCCCGAGCACGGCCGGGTCGAGCCGCTCGACGAGGCGCTCGATCTCGCGCGGCGTCTCGACGTATGTGCCGCCGTGATAGTGGAACGAGGGCAGGTAGCCACGCTCGCGGCACCGGGCGGAGGCGCGGTGGGCGTTCTCGGCGAGGACGTCGAAGCGGTCGTCGGGGAGCCACGTGTCGGGGAGCTCGTCGATCCGGCCGGCGCCGGCCATTCGCTCCGGCTCGCAGAACGCGTCCGAGATCAGAACGGCCGGCCGGCCGGCGTCGGCCGGCGCCGCCTCGTCGAGGAGGTCGAGCGTCGCCTCGAGGGCCGCGAAGTCCTCCGCCTCGTGCTCGCGCCGCGAGAGCCGAAGCGGCAGGAACGAGCCCGCGAGCGCGAGCCTGCGCTCGGCCAGCCGGGCGCCCACCCGGCCGCCCTCGCCCAGATACCCGGGCGGGCCGAGCTCGGTGCCCGTGTAGCCGGTCTCGACGATCGCGTCGAGCAGGGCCTCCGGATCGGGCAGCCCCGAGTCCCCGGCGGTCATCTCGAAGACGCCAAACGAGACCGGGGCGGACGCGGCCCTCATGGCGTCTCCTCCCCGCAGATCGGGACGCGCGGATCGCGGGCCATCCCCTCCCAGGCCTCGCGCGTCCACGCCAGGTCGGGGTCGTCCTCGGCCGCCATCGACCGGCGCTCGGCGGCGAGCGCGTTCAGGTAGTAGCCGTGGTAGCCGTGGGCGGCGCAGAACGGGTGGTAGCCGCGCGGGACGAGGACGACGTCCCCGTCGCGCACCGTCCAGGTCTCGTCGAGGCTGCCGTCGCGGGCGTACAGGCGCTGGACGCCGAACGCCTCCGGACGCTCGAACCTGTAGGCGTAGACCTCCTCGAGGTCGTTCTCGACCGGGAGCCGCTCGACCTCGTGCTTGTGCGGCGGATAGCTCGACCAGTTGCCCGCCGGAGTCAGCACCTCGACGACAAGGAGCCGCTGGGCGGAGAACTCGGGCGGGATGATGTGGTTGATCTGGCGGGTGGCGTTGCCCGCCCCGCGCACCTCGACCCGCACCTCGTGGGGATCGATCGGGCGCACCGGGTGCCGCTCCTCGGCCCTGGCCGCGCACACCCCCACACGGGCCCGGCCCTCGAGCCGGACGGCCGTGCCCGGCGGCACGTAGAGCGCGTGCGGGAGCGCCGCGAAGGGCGTCTCGCGCGACCCCAGATCGTGCTGGGCGCCGTCCAGCACGGCCCGTACCTCGCCGCCCAGGTTCACCAGGCAGGCCTCGTCCGGCCCCGTGTCGAGCTCCGCCTCACCGGCCACGGTCACCGAGCGGTAGGAGAGCCACCGCCAGCCGGCGGTCTCGGGGGTGATGTCGGGCGCCGGCGCCCGCAGGATGAGGTCGGTCACGTGATCTCCTCGACGGTCGGCATGGCGACGGAGCATCCCAGCCGCGCGGCCACGTGCGCGCCGGCCCGGTTGGCGACGGCCACCGCCGCTGCGGGATCGTCGCCGCGCAGGAGCCGCCAGCCGAACGCGGCCGCAAAGGCGTCGCCCGCGCCGAGGCCGTTCACCACCTCGACGGGATATGGCGGCAGGGTGACGGGGGCGTGGCCACGGCGGTGCACGGTGGCGCCGTCGGGGCCGTGCTTCTGGACGACGACGTGGACCCCGAGCGCGTGGAGCGGCGCCGGGTCGGGCACGCCCACGGCCGCCGCGACCTCTTCGTCGGATCCGAGCGCGACGTCTGCCATCCGCGCTGCCGTTCGCACCGCGGCGGCGTAGTCGGCCGGATCGGCCCAGAGGGTCGGCCGCCAGTCCAGGTCGAGCACGCTCGTCCCGCCCCCGCCCGCCCGCCGCTCGAGCACGGCCAGGGTCGCCAGCCGCGACGGCTCGCGCGCGAGCCCGGTGCCGCTCACGTACAGCAGCGGCGCCGCCGCGAGCGCGTCGAGGTCGAGCGCGGCGACGTCGAGCTCCCAGTCCGGGCAGGTCGGCGTGCGGTAGAACGTGATCGGGAAGCGGTCGGGCGGCCACGCCTCACAGAAGGCGAGCGCCGTTCGAAGCTCGGGATGGGTGCCCAGCCAGCGCCCGTCGACCCCCTCCCCCTCGAGCCAGCGGCGCACGTACCGGCCGTGCCCGTCGTCGCCGACGGCCGATACGATCGCGGCCCTGACGCCCAGCCGGGCGAGGCCGGTGGCTACGTTCCCGGCGAAGCCGCCGACGTACTTGTGGAAGCCCTCCACGTCCTCGAGCGGCGTCTCGAGCTGCATCGGGTAGAGGTCGACGCACACCCGCCCCATCACCGCAGCCTCGACATCTTCACTCACGGCTTCCGCAGCGACCTCCCGGAAATTCCGTGCCGCCCGGTTGACAAGGCGGCGGTCGTGTCGGAAGATACGCGACCGGTTGAAACGTTTCAACCTGGAGCGAATCACTGGAGATCGGCGTCTTCAACGACGGTTTGGGGCACCTCTCTCGCCCGGAGGCGCTGCGCTGGTGCGGCGAGCGCGGCATCCGCCGGCTCGAGATGGGCGTCGGCGGCTGGCGGCAGGCCGACCACCTCGACCTCGACGCGCTCCTCTGCGAGCCGGCCGAGCGCGATCGCCTCGTGGGCGAGCTCGCGGAGCACGGGATCGCGCTCTCGTGCGTGAACGCCGCCGGGAACCCGCTCCACCCCGACCCGGCGACCGGCGAGCGCCACCGCGCCCTCCTGCGCGGCGCGATCGAGCTCGCGGCGATGCTCGGGTGCGACCGGGTGGTCACCATGAGCGGCTGCCCGGGGGGCCCGGAACGCGGCGGAACGCCGGTCTTCGCGCCGTGGCCGCTCGTGCCCGACTTCGAGGCGCTCTGGAACTGGCAGCTCGAGCACCGGCTGGCTCCGTTCTGGCGCGAGCTCGGCGAGTGGGCGCGGACCGCTGCTCCCGGCGTCACGATCTGCCTC
>DASQXS010000236.1:0-2274 GCA_035639615.1 Gaiellales bacterium
CATGAGCCGGCGCGTACGCTCGGTCGCCGCCGCAAGCGTCCTCCGTGTCGCCTCGGCGACGGACCGGACCCGGTCCGGATCCGCGGGCGCGGCCTGCGCGAGCCGGTCGAGCGCCAGCAGGGACGCCGTCAACACCTGGACGGTGTCGTCGTGGAGCTCGGTAGCGATCCGGCGCCGCTCCTGCTGCTCGGCGCGCAGGAGCCGTGACACGACCTGGCGGCGCTCGAGCTCGGCGTGGCGCACCAGCCGCTCGAGCTCGCGGCAGCGCTCCTCCAGCCGCTCGATCTCAGCCTGTGTGTCCGTCGCGCTCCCCGTCATGGTCGGAAGAGCCCCCGGTCGACCGCGCCGACGCCGTTCCAGAGGGCGGCCAGGGCCGCCTCCGGGTTTCCGGCCCGCTCCTCGACCACGGCCAGCACCTGGTGGGCCTCCGCGAGATAGTGCGGCGCCGCGGTGCCCTCGAGGAGCTCGATCGCCCGCCCGCACAGGAACCGGGCGTCGTCGAGCTCGGCGTCGGCCAGCGCCGCCCGGGCCAGGACGAGGCAGGCCAGGCCGGCGACCGCCGGCTCGGTCGCCTCGGTCTCCTCGAGCGCGCGGCGGGCGGCGCTCCGGGCCCCTGGGAGGTCGCCGGCCAGGAGGGCAGAGCGGCCCCGTTCGGCGTCGAGCAGCGCCAGCTCGGGCGGGCCGGCCCCGGCGCTGCGCATGAGCGTCTCGGCTTGCGCCAGCTCGGCCTCGGCCTCGCGGCGGCGGCGCTGGTCGAGCAGGATCTGGCCCAGGAGGAGATGCGCGCGGCCGTGGAGCGCGGATTGCTCCGACGTTTCCAGATGGGCGAGCACCTCGCGGCCGTAGCGTTCGGCTAGCCGCAGCCGGCCCTGCTCGGCGTAGGTGCGGGCCAGCGTCCACTGCAGGCGGGCCCGGGCCGTGGGGTCGGCGATGCCGGGCTCGAGCTCGATCAGGCGAGCGAGGATCGCCTCGGCGTCGGCGAAGCGGCCCTGGTCGGTGTAGGCGCTCGCGAGGTAGACGCCGAAGCGAACCGCGCCAGGCACATCGGCAGGGGGACGCATCACGTCCTCGAACGCGGCCGTGAGAACGGCGATGCCGCGGCTCAGGTCGCCGAGGCCGGCGTACGCTCGGCCGAGCGCCTCGAACAGGGCCGGACGCAGGCGGGGCGTGGCCCCAGGATCGCACGCCCGCGCCTGCTCCAGCACCGTGACGGCCCGCTCGTCGTCGCGCGTCTCGACGGCGAGCAGGCCGCGAGCCTCCAACGCACGGCTGAGTGCGTGCCGGTCGCCGGACCGCCGGGCGTCGGCCTCGAGCGTGTCCAGGCGTGCCTCGGCGTCCGGCTCCCCCAGGCGCGCCGACATCTCGGCGAGCAGGATCGTCGCCGGGGGAATCGAGCCGACTCGGTCTCGTCCGGCCAGCTCCTCGACCGGGACCTCCAGCCGGCGCGCCAGCTGGGCGAGCACCTGCGGGGAGGGCACCCGGTCGCCGGCCTCGACCCTGCAGAGGTACGAGGTCGAGCAGCCCGGGAACGCCAGCGCGGCCATCGACAGGCCGCGTTCGCGGCGAAGCCGGCGGATGCGAGCACCCAGCGCACCGGCGTCGTCCACGTGTGTTGGAGACGGGCGGCCCACGCCCGCCAGCATACCCAGTCCGGCGGATTCTGTCCATACTGCGTTGACACAATGTGGGCGGCCACGATACGGTGGTCATTCGCCCGAATCTCGACGGCTCCAAGGAGGGGACTATGCCCGGCGGCAAGGCTTGGCCGTAAACACGCGGTGACAGAATTGTGGAGGCGCGCGCGGCCTGCGACACTCGGGGCCGCGCGTACGCTTCCGCGGCGGGATCGAGGCCGTTGCTACGCCTCGAACGTGACCGGGTTTCGGAGCGTCCCGACCCCGTCCACGGTCACCTCGACGACGTCGCCCTCGCGCAGGTACCGCGGCGGCGTGCGAGAGTCGCCCACTCCGCCCGGCGTCCCGGTGGCGATGATTGTCCCCGCCTCGAGCGTCATCCCGGCCGAGCAGTAGACGATCAGGTCGACGATCGAGAAGATCAGGTTCCGTGTGTTCGATTCCTGCATCGTCTCCCCGGAGACGGCCGTTCGGATCCCGATCGACGCGAGATCGAGCCGGTCCGCCCGGGCGACGCACGGCCCCATCGGGGCGAAGGTGTCGAAGCTTTTCCCGAGCGTGAACTGGCGAAGGGGCGTCTCGAGCTGTGCCCGTCGCCCGGAGACGTCGTGGAAGCACGAGAGGCCGCCGATGGCGGCCC
>DASQXS010000237.1:0-18757 GCA_035639615.1 Gaiellales bacterium
CTCGCCGCGGTCGGCGTCGTCGGGCTAGATGGTTGATCGATAACCCCCGCGCGCCTGGACGTCCTACGGTCTCGTGCCGGCCGAACTGTGGTGTGGCTGCGGCTGGGAACCGGCGCATCGCTGCGTCCTCGGTCGCGCAAATACGTTCATCCAGTATTGGCAGCTCCCTGCGTCCTTGCGCTGCTTGGTTCCCAGCCGCCCAGGACATCACGGGAGTTATCAATCAACCATCTGGTGCTGCGCGAGATCGACCATCTGAGCCGGCGCGAGGCCGGCGCGATCATCCTGGTCGCCGGCGCCGCCCTCCTCGGGATCCACCTCCTGCTCGCCCGGCGGGCGAGCCGCGACGAGCCGGGCTCGCTCCTCGCCGCCGCGCTCGCGGTGCCGTTCCTGCCGGTGGGCGCCGCCGTTCTCGCCTACACGCCGCCGTCGCAGACCGCGTTCGGGGTCACCAGCGACCCGCTCTCGCCGGTCCGGGATGCGGCGTCGGCCGGCCTCTTCGTCGGGGCGCTCGCGGCCGCGGTCGCGTACGCGCTCACCCGCCATCCGCGCTGGGTGCTCGTCGGAGTGCTGGCCGCGGTCGCCGGTGCGGACATCCGCAACGGATCGAGCTCGGTGCCGTTCTTCCTTGGATCCGCGCCTGACGCGTGGGCGCCGGCGCTGATCGTCGCCGCCGGGGCCGCGGCGGCGGCCGTCGCCGGCCTTCGTGTCCCGGGCGAGGGCGAGCGCCGGAACCTGCTCGTCGCGGCCGCGGTGCTGATCCCGGTCGCCGCCCAGATGGGCCCGTTCGGGAGCGGAGGCGATCCCGGCCGCGACCTCTTCCTGGCGGCGCTCGCGGCGGCCGCGTTCGCGATCGCCTGGCGCTCGCCGACGCCCGGCGTCGCCGTCGGCGCCGTCCTGACGGCGGCGCTCCTGGCCTACTCCATCTCGGAGGAGACCGGCGCCCTCGCGACGCTGGTGCTCGCAGCCGGCGTGGTGATCCTCGCCGTCACGCTGCCGCTCCGGCCCACGCCGGCGGCCGCCGGGGGAGGCGTGCCCCCGCCCGGCGGCGCCGACCGGTGACGATCCTCAGCCGCCGGCCTCGGCCAGGAGCTGCTCGGCCAGCTCGCGCTTCTGGTCGGAGGTCATCTTCTTGAACTCGTTCTCGAGCGCGCGCCGGTTGATGACCTGGTTCCAGTAGTCGAGCGAGTCGATCCCGAGGAGGGCCGTCTTGCCGACGAACTGGCGCAGGACCTCGTTTGTCGGGCCCATCACCCAGCCCGCCTTGCCGTCGCGCAGGTAGCGCTCGAGCTGGAGCGGCTCCTTCTTGAAGCCCGTCCCGCCGCAGCAGTGCAGCATCTTGTCGACGACGTGGGCGACGTTCTTCGCCGCCACGAACTTGATCTGCCACAGCCAGGGCAGGTAGTTGCCGCGGGCGAGCTCGCCGACGGCCGGGTTGGTCTGCGAGCCGTCGGTGACCTTGTCGAGCGCCTGGGCGACGCTCATCGTGAACGCGCGGGACGCGTTCGTGTCCATGATCGCCTCGCCGACGGCATCCTGGATCGTCGGGTAGTCGCACACCCTGAGGCCCACGTCCTTGTGCGTCTTTCGGGTCGTGTGCCGGATGGCGATGTCGATCGCGCCGAGCGAGATCCCGTTCCAGACGCCGGACGAGCCGACGAGGAAGTTCGGGTCGACCGACTCGTCGTTCGAGTTCGCGCCGTCGCCGACGGGGCCGACCAGCTGCTCCTCGGGCACGAACTTCCAGTCGAGAAGCAGCGACCCCGACTGGTTGCCGCGGAGGCCGAGCGCGTCCCACTCGGCCGGCTTGGCCTCGATCTCGTCCTTGTCGACGACGAAGACCGACAGGTTCGAGTAGTCCCCGCCGTAATCGGGCGAGGTGGTCTGGAGCACGTAGAAGTCGGCGAAGCCGGCGGAGGTCGTCCAGGACGCCTTCTTCAGGACCTCGAAGCCGCCGTCAACGCGGCGGGCGCCCGAGGCGATCGGGTACCAGAAGTGCGACCCGGTCTCGGGGTCGGAGTAGCTGAGGGTCCCGATCAGGCCCTCGCCGACGCGCTTCAGGTACTTCTCGACGGTGTGGTCGGTGGGGCGCAGCTTGAGCGCCTCGACGGCGCCGACGTGCATGACGTAGCACATGGCGGCCGAAGCGTCGCCGTAGCGGGCCAGCGTCTCGGTGACGCACGCGTACATGACGTGGTTCTGGCCCAGCCCGCCCCACTCCTTCGGCAGCATCAGGCCGAGGAACCCGTCGGGCCCGAGCGCCTCGAGGCTCTTGCGCGGGAAGGTGAGACTGCGGTCATTCTCGGCGGCGAGCGGGCGGATGGTCTGTTCGCACACCTCGCGCAGGCGCTCCAGCAGGCCGAGCTGCTCCTCCGTGAGGAACCACTCGGGGTTGAACATCGTGTCGAGCCCATTCATGGCCGACTCGGGGGCGACCGTTGCCATACACACTCCTCTTCTCGTGGCGGGCCGGGAAATATCCTACCGGCGCGACCCGGGCAGGGTCTATGGAGCCTCTGCCAACTCCTCGCCCGCGATCCGCTCCACCTCGGACACTCCCGACGGCCTCCCAGCCCTGACCCAGAGCCGGTGGAGCACGAGCGCGATCCCGCTCGCCGCCCCCAGCGACGCGATCGGGAAGCCGCGCTCGAGGTTCACGGCCAGCGTCAGCGTGACCGCGGCGATCGAGACGGCGTTCAGCGCCAGGAAGACGCGGGCGCCCTCCCGGCGCGAGAACGCCGCCATGCTCAGCAGCCCGAAGAGGAACGACACGAAGACGGCGACCGCGTAGAAGAGCACGAGCTCCTGCTCGCGGCCCCCGCCGGCGACCACGATGGCCGCCGCCACGGCGAAGAAGACGACGACGCCCCAGTAGGGGGTGTGGTGGCGGTTCGAGGCGCCGAGCCCGGCCGGAAGGATGCCGACGCTCTCGCCGTCGCGGCTGAGCGCCTTGAGCAGGCCCGGGCCGGCCTGATAGGAGGAGCTCGCCGCGGCCAGGAGGAGGACGGCGCTCGTCAGCTGGAAGGCCGCGAAGAGGGCCCCGTCCCCGGCCGAGGCGCGCGCGACCTCGGCGATCTGAGTCGAGTCGGTCGGCGGGATGCCGACCCGCAGGTGGAGCGCCACGGCGGTCAGCCCGAGCGTCAGCCAGCCGACGATCCCGAGCGTCAGCCACAGCGTCACGCGGCCGAACCGCACCTTGCCGCCCTGGTCGAGCTGGCCGAGCTGCGCCACCGCCGACGACGGCGCCTCGACGCCGGTTGCGAGCGCCATCGCCACCGGGAACGCAAGCACGACCGCGAGCGGCGCGAAGCTCGAGTGCCCGGCCGGGTTGAGCGGCGCGTGCCCCGACGCGGCCGGCGCGACCAGCCCGAGGACGACGACGATGGAGCCGACGGCGACAAAGGAGAGCGTCATGACGGCGAACAGCACCCGCCCGCCGTGGCCGAACCAGGTGACGCCGCCCACCGCGGCCAGGAGCGCGATCGCCATCGGCACCCGGGCCTGGTCGAGCGAGGGCTCGTACGCGATCACCGCCGAGACCGCCGCGGCGACGCTGATCGCGATCGTGAGCGCGTAGTCGACGATGAGCGCCCCCAGCGGCAGGAACGCCCACCCCTCGCCGAAGGCGGTCCCCGCCGCGGCCGCGTCCCCGCCCCCGGGGAACCGCGCCACCAGCCGGTGGTAGTTGGCGATGACGAGGCCGATGATCGCGATCACGATCGCCATCGTGGGCAGGAGCAGGGCGAGCCGGCCGTCGAGCGCCCGCAGGGCCGCCTCGATCGCGTAGGCCACCGATGACACCGGGTCGCCCATGACCGCGAAGGCGAACGCCAGCAGCAGGACCTGCCGGGAATGAAGGATGCGGCGTGCGGCGTGCATGGCAAGAGACGCCGACCAGCCTTCCCGGCACGCCGCGTGGAAGGATGTCACATCTCGCGCCGATGCGCATGTAGCATTTCGCCATGTGCGCAGTTGACACCTCGGCCGCGCAGACCCGGTCGGCGGACACCCGTCACCTCTACCGGATCATCAACACGGTCTCCTCGACGCTCGACCTCGACCGGGTGCTGCGGGCGATCGTCGACCTCGTGTCGGACGCCGTCGACGGCCATGCCTGCTTCGTCTACTTCGTCGAGCCGGACGGCTCGCTCGTCCTCCGGGCGGTGTCCGATCCGTACACTGCGCTCGTCGGCCGGCTGCGGTTCGAGCCGGGCGAGGGCCTGGCCGGGTGGGTGGCCCAGCACGACGAGCCGGTCTTCCTGGCCGACGGGGCGCTGACCGACCCCCGGGTGAAGGTGGTGCCGGAGGCAGACGAGGACCGCTACCAGTCGCTCGTCGCCGTGCCGCTTCGCGGCAAGGGCGGCGAGGTTATAGGCGTCATCTCGCTCCACGCCGAGGCCCCGCGCGAGTTCACCCAGGACGACTCGGACTTCATGGTGCACGCCGCGAGCCTCGTGGCGGGCGCGATCGAGAATGCGCGCCTCTACGAGAGCACGCGCCGGAGGCTGGCGCTCGTGGAGGGGCTGGCCGACCTGGCCCGAGCCGTCTCGGCAGCGTCAACGCTCGAGCAGCTCCTGCCGGCCGTCGTCCGGCGGGCGCAGCGCCTGCTGCACGCCGAGGCGTGCGAGGTCTTCGTCGTGGCCGGCGCCGACGGCCGCTTCCGCCGCGGCGCCGCCTGGCCGGAGAGCGCGAACGGCGACCGCGACCTGTCCGCGGCGGAGGTCGGGGTCGAGCTTGCCCGGGCCGCCGCGGATGGCGGCGACGGCCGCCGCCTGGCCGAGCTGCTCTGGGGCGACGCCGCATCTGCCGGCGCGCTCGTCGTGCCGCTCGTGGCCGCCGACGAGCTGGTCGGGGTGCTGGCGCTTCGCATCCCCGCCAGCCGGCCCATCGACGCGGAGGAGCGCGACATCGCCGCGTCGATCGCCGCGCAGACCGCCGTCGGCATCAAGACCGTCCGCATGATCGAGCGGCTGACCGAGCACAACGCCATCAAGGACTTCCTCGAGGATCTCTCCGCCGGCCGCCTGCCGGCGCAGGATCTGCGCGAGCGCGGGCGCGCGCTCGGCTGCGACGTCGACCGCCCGCACCTGGTGCTCCTCGCCGTCCCCAAGGCCGGAGCCGCCGGCCGCAGCTGGGACGATGTGGCTCGCGCGCTCGAGGTCGCGGCCGGCCGCGAGTTCCCCGGCTCGATCTTCGACCGCCGCGACGGCGCCGTCCGCGGCCTCGTCCACCTCGGGTCGCGCGACGAGGCGCAGGCTGCCGAGAAGCTGCGCGCGATCCACGCCACCCTGAACGCCGACCACCCGCTGGCGATTGGGCTCTCACACCGGTGCGAGGGCGCCGCCGGGTCGCGTACAGGGTTCGAGGAGGCCGAGCACGCCGTGACCGCAGCCGCCGTCGTGAGCGCCACGCCGGGCGTCGTCAGCTTCGACGACCTCGGCGCCTACAAGTACCTGCTGCGGGTGAGCCAGGACGGCCGCGCCCGGGACCCCCGCGGAGAGGCGCTGAAGACCCTCGAGGAGTACGACGCCCGCCACCGCTCGCAGCTTCTGCTCACGCTCGAGGAGTACCTGAAGCGGCGCGGGAACATCGCCCAGGCCGCGCAGACGCTCTACGTCCATCCGAACACGTTGCGCCAGCGCCTGCGGCGCATCCACGACCTGACCGGGCTCGACGTGCAGCACGAGGACTGGCTCATGATCGAGATCGAGCTCAAGCTGCTGCGGCTCGAGCACGCGCTCGGACAGCGCTGATCTGGGCGAAAACGCGCAATTCGCACTCGTCCGCGCTAGCAATTCGCGCCCAGACGTGGGACAGTCTGTGTGAAAGGAGACCCGCGAGGCACAAGGAGACGGAGGATGGCGACGATCATGGCCCGACCTGCGGCGGAGGCGATCAAGCGGCGAGCGGAAGAGGATGGGATCGAGTTCTTCTTCGCCCAGTTCGTCGACATGAACGCGAAGCCGTCGGCGAAGCTCGTGCCGATGTCCAACTTCGAGGGAATGGTGTCGGAGGGCGCCGGGTTCGCTGGGTTCGCCGCCGGGCCGATGGGGCAGTCGCCGGCATCGCCGGACATGATGGCCATCCCCGATCTGCGCTCGTATACGCCGGTGCCGTTCAAGCCCGGGCTGGCCCGGTTCGCCTGCGACATCTACGTCGAGGGCGAGGAGTTTCCGTACTGCCCGCGGACGATCCTGCGCCGCCAGCTCGAGAAGGCGAAACGGCTCGGGCTGACGTTCAAGTTCGGGATGGAGCTCGAGTTCTTCCTCCTCCGCGAGAACGACGACGGCGGCATCGAGCTCGCCGATCCGCTCGACCGGCTCGACCAGCCGTGTTACGACATGAAGGGACTGACGCGGCAGTACGACTTCCTGAGCACGCTCTCGAAGTACGTGAACCAGCTGGGCTGGGGCTCCTATGCCAACGACCATGAGGACGCGAACGGCCAGTTCGAATCGAACTTCGAGTTCGACGACGCGCTCATGTCCGCCGACCGGGCGATCTTCTTCCGCTACATGGTGCACGCGATGGCGCAGGAGCGCGGGCTCATGGCCACGTTCATGCCGAAGCCGTTCGGGCATCTGACCGGAAACGGCGGCCACTTCCACATGTCCCTCTGGGACGAGGCCGGCGAGCGCGACCTCTTCTCAGATCCGGACGACCCCAACGGGCTCGGCCTCTCGACGCTGGCGTACCACTTCGTGGGCGGCCTGAAGAAGCACGCCAAGGCGTACATCGCCGTGACGGCGCCGACGGTCAACAGTTACAAGCGGCTGACGACCGCCACCGACCGGCCGGCGTCGGGCGCGACGTGGGCGCCGGTCTTCATCACGCACGGCCGCAACAACCGCACCCAGATGCTGCGCTGCCCGGGCGACCACGTCGAGGACCGAACGGTGGACGGGTCCTGCAACCCGTACCTGGCGGCGACCGTGCTGCTCGCCGCCGGACTGGACGGGATCGAGAACCAGATCGACCCGGGCCCAACCAACGACGACAACCTGTACGAGCTCTCCGGCCGCGAGCTGAAGCGGCGGAAGATCGAGCTTTTGCCGGCGAACCTGCTCGACGCCATCCGCAACCTGGAGAAGGACCCGGTCATGCGCGAGGCGCTCGGCAACACCGGCACCGAGGACTACGTCGACTACTACGTGAAGACGAAGCAGGACGAGTGGACGGCCTACCACGAGCAGGTGACGCCGTGGGAGGTCAAGAACTACCTGACGCTCTTCTAACCCGGACTGCATAAACGGAGTCAGACTCCTCTGATTCACCAGAGGCCCCTGAGCGATTCCATCGCGCAGTCGTGAATCAGAGGAGTCTGACTCCGTTTATGCATGGTTCGAACACACGGCCGGCCGCAATTCGTTGCCCGGTAGCACTGCCGCTTCGCGCTGATCCGGCGTAGGATTCCGTCGGTCCACGGAAGGGGTGTGCCCATGTGCGGGCTATGTGGGTTTGTCTACAAGGATGCGGCCCGGACGGGCGACGTCGGGCGGGTGCTGCACGGAATGCTCCTGCCGATGGGCCGCCGCGGCACGGACTCGACCGGGGTCGCGCTCTACGGGCCCAGGGAGGAGGGGACGTACGTCGTCCGCGCCCGCATCGAGGCGAACTCGGGCACCCCGGAGCGCGTGATCGAGACGCTCGAGCGGGCCGGATCGGTCCGCGAGCACTCCCAGGCGGGCCCGAACCTGCGGGCCCGGGTCGCCTACGAGGGCGATCTCGGGGAGCTCACCGACCGGATCGAGGCGGACCGCCACGTCGAGGTGTTCTCGATCGGCCGCTCGATGGAGATCGTGAAGGAGGTCGGTGACGCCGACGACGTCCAGCGCTCCGCGCCCTTCTCGGACTTCGACGGGAGCCATGCGATCGGCCACACCCGCATGGCGACCGAGTCCGTCGTGGACGTGGCCCATTCCCACCCCTTCTGGGCCCGGCCGTTCCCGGACATCTCGGTCGTCCACAACGGCCACATCACCAACTACCACAAGCTCCGCCGCCGGCTGGAGAACAAGGGCCACCGCTTCGCCACCGGGAACGACTCCGAGGGCATCGCCGTCTACATCGCCGACAAGCTCGCCGAGGGGGCGAGCCTCGAGGAGGGCCTGCGGGCGTCGGTGTCCGACCTCGACGGCACGTTCAGCTATCTCGTGTCGACCGCGGACGGGATCGGCTGCGCCCGCGACCGGTTCGCCCTGAAGCCGCTGCTCTATACGGAGAACGACGAGGTGGCCATGATCGCGTCCGAGGAGGTGGCGATCCGCCGGGTGGACGGCGACGCCGGTCTCGAGCCGCGCGAGCTGGCCGCCGGGGAGGTGCGCTGGTGGCTACGCTGACGAGCGAGATCGACTGCTCGCAGCACACCACCCGCGAGATCAACCAGGCGATCAAGCGCGCCGCAGCAGACGGCGTCCCCGAGATCCGGCTCACCAACCCCGCCGCCCGGCATAGCCTCGCGGTGGCGGTGATGCACCCGATCCACATCGTGTTCGACGGCCCGGTGGGCTGGTACTGCGGCGGCATGTGCGACGGGGCCACGATCACGGTGAACGGCTCGTGCGGGTGGAGCGTCGGCGAGAACCTGATGTCCGGCTCGATCGCCGTGAACGGCAACGGCGGCTCGTCGGCCGGCGCGACGCTCCGCGGCGGGCACGTGTTCGTGGCGGGCACGGTCGGCGCGCGGGCGGGAATCTCGATGAAGGGCGGGACGCTCGTGGTCGGCGGCTCCGTCGGCTATATGTCGGGCTTCATGATGCAGCGGGGCACGATGATCGTCTGCGGGGACGCCGCCGACGGGATCGGCGACTCGATGTACGAGGGCACGGTGTTCGTCGGCGGGAGCATCCAGTCGCTGGGGGCGGACTGCATCGAGGCCGAGATGACCGACGTCGATCGCGGCATGCTCGCGGCCGAGCTGGAGCCCCACGGAATCGCCGCCGGGGGGACGGACTGGAAGAAGCTCGTGGCTGGACGGAAGCTCTGGAACTTCTCCAAGCACGAGTACGACGCGTGGAGGGGAGCGCTGTGACGGACGTGATCGCACGCGGCTTCGACGGGCACGTCATCCACCCGCTGTGGGTGTGGTCGCCCGAGACCATCGACGACATCCAGACCAAGGCCGACCTCGGCCGCTACACGAACCGGGGGCTCGGAATCACCAAGCGCACCCCGCACTTCGAGGACCTGACGTTCCTCCCCTGCACGCTCTCGCGCGTGCCGCTCGAGGGATATCGCGAGGCGTGCTCGACAGCGATCGAGATCGGCGCCCGCCACGGCGCCAAGCCGATCCGGCTGAAGACGCCGATCACCATCGCCGGCATGAGCTACGGCGCCCTCTCGCGGAACGCGAAGCAGGCGCTGGGGATGGCCGCGACCCGGGTCGGCATCTCGACCACGACGGGCGACGGCGGCATGCTCGACCTCGAACGCGAGGCGTCCGACCAGCTCGTGTACCAGGTGCTCCCGAGCCGCTACGGCTTCAACCCTCACCATCTGCGGATGGCGAACGCGGCCGAGATCGTCGTCGGCCAGGGGGCCAAGCCGGGCACCGGCGGCGTGCTCCTGGGCGCCAAGGTCTCGCCGATCATCGCCGAACAGCGGACGCTCCCCCAGGGCGTCGACCAGCGCTCCCCGGTGCGCCACCCCGACTTCGTCGGCCCCGACGACATGCAGATCAAGATCGAGGAGCTGCGCGAGGCGACCGACGGCCAGATCCCCATCTACGTCAAGATCGGCGCCTGCCGGGTGCCCGACGACGTGAAGCTCGCCTGCAAGGCCGGCGCCGACGTCATCGTGATCGACGGCATGGAGGGCGGGACGGGCGCGTCGCCGGACTCGCTCATGAACCACACCGGCATCCCGACGATGGCCGCGACCGTCGAGGCCGTGGCGGCGCTCCGCGAGATGAAGCTCGAGGGCGTCGTGAACCTGATCGTCTCGGGCGGCATCCGAAACGGCGTGGACGCGGCGAAGGCCCTTGCGCTCGGGGCAGACGCCGTCTCGATCGGCACCGCCGCCATGATCGCGCTCAACTGCAACCGCCCCATCTACGTCGAGGACTACGAGAAGCTCGGCACGATGCCCGGGGCCTGCCATCACTGCCACACCGGCCTCTGCCCGGTCGGGGTCACGACCCAGGACGAGGACCTGATCCGGCGGCTGCCGCCCGACGAGGCGGCCGATCGGGTCGAGGGGTTCCTGAACTCGATGACGCAGGAGCTGCAGATGTTCGCGCGGGCGTGCGGCAAGAACGACGTCCACGACCTCGAGCCGGAGGACATGCGGGCGATGACCATCGAGGCGTCCGCCATCACCGGCATCCCCCTGGTCGGGACGGACTTCGCGTTCCGGCCGGAGAGCTTCGCCCGCGCGGTCGTCGACGCGATGGCGACAGCATCGCCGAACGGCCACCGCACACCGCAGGGAGCCGCGCACCCGACATGAGCTTCCTGCTCGAGTGCCCGAACTGCGGCCGCCGGCCCGTCGACGAGTACGCCTACGGGGGCGAGGTGACCGTGCGGCCGCGGTCGTCCGACGACGAGCGCGCCCTCTTCAGCTACCTGTACTTCCGCCGCAACGCGGCCGGCCCGCAGCGCGAGTGGTGGTTCCACTCGTCCGGCTGCCGGGAGTGGTTCCAGGCCGAGCGGGACACGCGCACGAACACCGTTCTTCAGACGGCGCCGCCGGGAGAGCTCGCGTGAGGCTCGCCGAGCGCCGCGGCGAGGTGATCGACCGCTCGACGCCCGTCTCGTTCACCTGGGAGGGCTTGCCGGTGCAGGGCCTGGCCGGCGACACCGTCGCCTCGGCCCTCCACGACGCCGGCGTCCGCGTCCTCTCCCGCTCGTTCAAGTACCACCGCCCGCGCGGGCTGCTGTGCTGCGCGGGCCAGTGCCCGAACTGCCTCGTAAACGTGGACGGCGAGCCGGCGGTGCGGGCGTGCATGACGCCGATCCGGGAGGGGATGGAGGTCACCCACCTGAACGCCTGGCCGTCGCTCGAACGGGATCTCCTGCACCTGGTAGGCCGGGTGACGCCCGGCTTCGGGATGCAGGTCGGCTTCTACTACAAGACCTTCATCCGGCCGCGGTGGGCGTGGCCGTATTACGAGCGTATCCTCCGGGGCGCGGCGGGCCTGGGCCGGATCGACCCCGCCCACCGGCGCACCGAGCGGTACGAGAAGGTGCACCGGCACGTCGACGTGCTCGTGATCGGCGGCGGCCAGTCCGGCCTCGAGGCCGCGATCGAAGCCGCCCGCGACGGCCGCGACACCGTCCTCGTCGACGAGGGCCTTGCCGTGGGCGGCCGGCAGGCGTTCTCGGGCATGAAGGCCGCCACCCTCGCCGCCGCCCTCGTGACCGAGGCCCGCGAGGCCGGCGTGGAGATCCTCCAGCCGGCCTGGGCGGGCGGGATCTACGAGGGGAACCTGGTCCCCGTCTACCAGGGCACGACGATGTACCGCTTCCGCGCCGGCGAGGTCGTGATCGCAACGGGCGTGATCGAGCAGCCGCTGGTCTTCGGGAAGAACGACCTTCCCGGCGTGATGCTCGGGTCGGCGGCCCGCCGGCTCGTGAACCAGTACCGGATCGTGCCGGGCGAGCAGGCCGTCGTGGCGACGGCCGACGACCTGGGGATCGACGCGGCATGCGACCTCGCCGAGGCCGGCGTCACGGTCGTCGCCGTCGCCGACACCCGGGAGGGCGAGCCGGACGAGCGCCTGACCCTGTGCGGGATCGAGCACCTGCGCGGCTTTGCCCCGGTGGAGGCACGCGGGCGGAGCGAGGCGACCGGCCTCGTGGTCGCGCGAGACGGCGAGCGGCGGACGTTCTCCGGCGACCTCGTGATCATGAGCGGCGGCACCGTCGGCCAGTACGGGTTCCTCGTCCAGGCCGGCGGCTCGGTCCGCTTCGACCGGGCCCGGCGCGCCTACGTCCCCGACCGCGTGCCCGACGGCGTCCGGGTCGCCGGCGAGACGGTGGGGACCCAGCAGGCCGTCCCCGCCCAGGCTGAGGCGGCCCGGTCGAAGCAGTTCGTGTGCTACTGCGAGGACGTGACGACGAAGGACGTGCACCTCTCCGTCGAGGAGGGCTTCGCGTCGCTCGAGCTCTCCAAGCGCTACACGACGGTCACGATGGGGCCGTGCCAGGGCAAGATGTGCCATCGCAACTCCGGCCTCCTCATGGCCCGCGAGCTCGGCGTCGACCCCGACGAGCAGCGGGTTGGGGTGACAACGGCCCGGCCGCCGCACAACCCGACCAGCTTCTCGCTGCTCGCCGCCCGCGGCTACGAGCCGGTGAAGCGCACCGCGATCCACCACTGGCACGCCGAGCGGGGCGGGACGATGCTCTGGGCCGGAGACTGGAAGCGGCCCTACGATTACGGCGACCCCGACGCCGAGACCGCCGCGGTGCACGAGTCGCTCGGCCTGATCGACGTCTCGACCCTCGGCAAGCTCATCGTGCGCGGGCCGGAGGCGGCCGCGTTCCTGGAGCGCGTCTACCCAAACCGCTTCGGCGACATGAGGCTCGCCCGGGTGCGCTACGGCATCGTCTGCGGCGACGACGGCTCGATCCTCGACGACGGCACGGTCGCCCGGCTCTCCGAGACCGAGTACTACGTCACCACAACGTCGTCGGGGGCGGGCGGCATGGAGCAGTGGTTCACGTGGTGGAACGCCGTCTGGGGCATGGACTGCCAGATCGTGAACGTCACCTCCGCGATCGCCGCGGTCAACCTGGCCGGGCCGAACGCGCGGACGGCGCTCGCCAAGCTCACCGACTTCGACCTCGGCAACGAGGCGTTCCCGTACCTGGGCGCGGGCCACGCCACGGTCTCGGGCGTGCCGTGCCTGATCCTGCGAATCGGCTTCGTCGGCGAGCTCGGCTACGAGATCCACTACCCGGCCGCAGCCGGCGAGTATCTGTGGGAGCAGCTGATGCTGGCCGGCTCCGAGTTCGGCGTGCAGCCGTTCGGGCTCGAGCCCCAGCGTGTGCTCAGGCTCGAGAAGATGCACGTGATCGTCGGCCAGGACACGAACGCCGAGTCCCAGCCCTTCGAGGCGGCGATGCCCTGGATCGTGAAGCTCGACAAGGAGTCGGACTGGGTCGGGCGCTACGCGATCGAGTGGTACCAGCGCCGCGGCGACCGGTTCGCGCTCGTCGGCTTCGAGGGCCGTGACGGCGCCGTCCCCAAGGAGGGCGCCCAGATCGTCGGCGACGGCGGGCTCCCGGTCGGCCGCGTTACCTCGGCACGGTTCTCGCGGCGAACCGGCACGACGATCGGCATCGCCTGGGTGCCCGCGTCGACCTCGGTTGACGGCACGTCGATCACGATCTCCGACCCGTCCGGCGCCACCATCCCGGCGACCGTCACCCGAAGCGCCTTCTACGACCCCGAGGGGGAGCGGCTGCGATCGTGAGCGAGCTGGATCCGTACGCCTTCATGTCGGCCGCCGCGGCCGAGAACGGCGTCGCCCTGCGCACCCCGATGGAGCGCCGCCACGTGGCGGCGGGCGCACGGATCGAGGAGCGCGACGGCTGGCGGGTCGCGGTCTACGAGGCCGCGGAGGCCGAGCTCTGGGTGGCCGACGTGTCCCACATCGGCAAGCTCGATGTGCGGGCTGACGCGTCGGAGCTCGACGACGTCACGGGCGGCCTCGCGCCCGGCAGAGCGCGCGAGGACGACGGCATCTGGACCCTCCGCCTCACCCCCACCCACGGCTACGTGCTCTGCCCCTTCACGCGAGTCGAGCCGCTCCGCTCCGCGATCGGGCCGGCCGCGATCGACGCCACCTGCGGGCTCGCCGGCGTCGCCCTCGCCGGGCCGCGGTGGCGAGACGTCATGAACCGCTCCTCGGCGCTCGACGTGCGTCCCTCCCGGTTCCCGCCGCGGCGGTGCATGGCGGGCTCCGTCATGCGCGTGCCGACGCTGGTGCTGAACGACGGCGACGGGGTCGTGATGCTCGTGGGCTGGGAGTACGGCGAGTACTTCTGGGACGCGATCCTCGACGCCGGTGCCACCCTCGGGATCGCCCCGGTCACGGCGGTCGCCGCGGCGCGGCAGAGGTCGCTGGCGTGATCGGGCTCCTGCGCAAGCACCGCTACTTCCGCACGCATCGGCTGCGGGGGGCCTATGACGCGGTCGTGATCGGCGGCGGCGCCCACGGCATGGCCACCGCCTACTACCTGGCCAAGGACCACGGCATGCGCAACGTGGCCGTCCTCGAGCAGAGCTACATCGGCTCGGGCGCCTCCGGCCGGAACACGACCATCATCCGCTCCAACTACCTCACCCCGGAGGGGGCGCGCTTCTACACGGCGAGCGTGAAGCTCTACGAGACCCTTTCCCAGGATCTCAACTTCAACATGCTCTTCTCCCAGCACGGCCACCTGACGCTCGCCCACTCGGACCGGTCGGTGAACACGATGATGGAGCGGGCCGAGGTGAACCGGCTGCTCGGCGTCGACTCGCGTGTCGTCTACCCGGACGAGATCAAGGAGCTCGAGCCGGCCCTGGACGTGTCCGACCACCCCACCTTCCCGATCCTCGCCGCGCTCTACCACCCGCCCGGCGGCGTCATCCGCCACGACGCCGTCGTGTGGGGCTACGCCAAGGAGGCCGACCGGCTCGGCGTCGAGATCCATCCCTACACGCGCGTCACCGGCATCCAGCGCTCGAACGGCCGCGTCACCGGGGTCGAGACCGACCGCGGCACGATCTCGACCGGGACAGTGATCTCCTGCGTCGCCGGATGGTCGACCGAGGTCGGCGGCCTGGCCGGCGTGCCCGTCCCGATCACAACCCACATCCTGCAGGCGTGCGTGACCGAGCCGGTGAAGCCGCTCCTGCGGAAGATCATCGTCTCCGGGACGCTCCACATCTACATCTCCCAGTCCGACCGGGGGGAGTTCGTGATGGGGTCGGAGATCGAGCCCTACTCGGGCTACTCCGACAAGGGCACGTTCCGGTTCATCGAGGACCTGGCCATGCACATGGTCGAGCTCCTGCCGATGCTCGGCCACGCGCGCATCCTGCGGCAGTGGACCGGCCTGTGCGACGTCTCCCCGGACTACTCCCCCATCATGGGCCTGACCGAGGTCGACGGCTTCCTGATCGACGCCGGCTGGGGCACCTACGGCTTCAAGGCCTCGCCCATCGTCGGCAAGACCATAGCGGAGCTCGCCGCCACCGGCCGCACCCCCGACCTGATCGCGCCGTTCCAGCTCGCGCGCTTCTACGAGAACGAGCTCGTGTCGGAGCGCGGCGCCGCCGCCGTATCCCACTGACCGCAAAGGAGCCTCTGTGAAGTCGAGCCTCGAGATCGCCCAGGAAGCCACCCTCCGCCCGATCATGGACGTCGCCCGCGACTACGGGCTCGAGGAGGACGAGGTCGACCTGTACGGCAGGTACAAGGCCAAGGTGAGCCTGGGCGCGATCGAGCGCCTGAAGGACGCTCCCGCGGCCAAGGTGGTGTGCGTGTCGGCGATCACGCCGACGAAGGCCGGCGAGGGCAAGACCACCACCTCCGTGTCGCTCACGCAGGGGATGGGCCGGATCGGCAAACGGCCGGTGCTGTGCCTGCGGGAGCCGTCGCTCGGGCCGGTGTTCGGGATCAAGGGCGGCGCCGCCGGCGGCGGGCTGACCCAGGTCGTGCCGATGGAGGACTTGAACCTGCACTTCACCGGCGACTTCCATGCGGTCGCGGCGGCCAACAACATGCTGGCCGCGTTCGTCGACCAGCACCTCTACTACGGGAACGAGGCGAACCTCGACCCGCACGCGGTCACATGGCGGCGGGCGATCGACATGAACGACCGCCACCTGCGCTACATCGTCTCCGGGCTGGGCGGAAAGCCGCACGGCATCCCCCGTGAGACCGGCTTCGACATCGTCGCCGCCTCGGAGGTGATGGCGATCATGGGGATGGCGACGTCGCTCCACGACCTGCGCCGCCGGATCGGCGAGATCACCGTCGGCTATGACGTCGACGGGACGCCGGTCAAGGCCGAGCAGATGGGATGCGCCGGCGCGATGACCGTGCTGCTCAAGGACGCGCTCAAGCCGAACCTGATCCAGACGCTCGAGGGCCAGCCGTGCTTCATGCACATCGGCCCGTTCGGAAACATCGCCCACGGCAACAGCTCCATCGTCGCCGACCTGGTCGGACAGAAGATCGGCGACTACCTCATCACCGAGTCCGGATTCGGCTCGGACCTGGGCATGGAGAAGTTCATGGACATCGTCTGCCGGGCGGCCGGGCTCGTGCCGAGCGCGGTCGTGCTCGTGGCGACGGCGAAGGCGCTGAAGCACCATGCCGGGCTCGAGGACGACCCGCGCAACTCGGCGGCCGAGAACCTGCGCGCAATCGAGACCGGGGCGGCGAACCTCGAGCGCCACATCATGAACGTGAAGGAGTTCGGCCTGCCGTGCGTCGTCGCCGCCAACCGCTTCCCCGGCGACACCGACGAGGAGGTCGCCCTGGTGCAGAAGCTCGCACTCGACTACGGCGCCCACGCTGCGGTCCTGAACGAGGGCTTCGCCAGGGGCGGCGCCGGCGCCGCCGACATGGCGGAGGCCGTCGTGGACGCCTGCGAGCAGCCGAGCTCGTTCGACTTCGTGTACTCGGATTCCGACCCGATCGACACCAAGATCGAGAAGATCGCAGCCCGCATCTACCGAGCCGACGGAGTGGACTTCCTTCCCGCCGCCCGCCGGAAGGTCGAGCAATTCACGCGCGACGGGCTCACCGCCCTCTCGATCTGCATGGCCAAGACGCATCTCTCGCTTTCCGCGGATCCGGCCATCCCCAACGCCCCGAACGGGTTCCGGATCCCGGTGCGCGACATCCGCCCCTACACCGGCGCCGGGTTCCTGACGCCTCTGTGCGGCGACATCGTGCAGATGCCCGGCCTCGGCAAGACCCCGGCCGGGTTCAACGTCGACATCGACGAGGACGGGAGGACGATCGGGCTCTTCTGACACAGGCACCGCGCCGCACCCCAACGGCGCCCGCGACCCCTACCTGAGCGCCTCGGTCAGCGAGTTCCTGGACGACCTCGCCGCCAAGACACCGGCGCCGGGCGGAGGCGCCGCCGCGGCCGTCACCTGCGCGATGGCGGCAGGGCTGGTCGAGATGGCGGGGTCGTTCGCCTCGGCGCGAGGGCTGGAGCGGGTGCGCGACCGCGCGCACGAGCTGCGGAACGAGGTGGCGGCGATGGCGCACGCCGACGGCGAGGCGTACGGCGTCGTCGTCGCAGCGCTCCGGATGGCGCCGGGCGAGGAGCGCACGCACCGGCTCGACGATGCCGTTGCCGGCGCGATCGCCTGCCCGATGGGGATCCTGCAGATCGCCGCCGAGGTCGCCACGCTCGCCGCCGACATGGCCGAGACGGGCAACCGCAACCTCGAGGGCGATGCGCTCGCGGGGGCGCTCCTGGCCGAGGCGTCGGCCCGCTCGGCCGCCACCCTGGCCCAGCTGAACGTCAGCCTTCTCTCCCGCCACGCCGCTGCGGGCGCCCACCTCGAGCGCCTGCGCCCCGAGCTGGCCCGCGCCACCCGGGCGCGCGAGCGCGCGGTCGAGGCCTACGCGCGCATGGAGCGCGTGTAGGGGCGGCCGGGTTTGCCATCCGCCGCCCGGGGGCACGGATGGTATGTGAGCGTCAGCACACACCCACCCGAATCCGCGTTCCACGAGGAGAGCAGACGGCGGCGGCACGGCCGCCGCGTGCGCCAGTTCACCGGCCTCTTCGGCGGCGCAGCCGTCGGCTTCACGGCCGGGCTCATCCTGCAATGGGCGATCGGCCTCACGCGCATCACCGGCCACGCCGACAACCCGTTCTCGGTCATCTTCGGCCTGCCGGTGGCGATGGCGATCGCCTTCGGGCTCTTCGGCCTCCTTCTGGCCACGACCCGCGAGGTCGCGGTCGTGGACGCGCCGGTGCGGGTGCGCTGGTTCCGCGGCCTGGGCCGCGCCGCCACGAGCACCCGCGGCCAGCTCCCCGGCTCCTCGGTGCCTCCGGGCACGACGGGCGACGAGGAGCGTCCGGCGGGGTCAGGCCCACCGCGAGCCGGCATCGGGGCCTGACCCCGGGCGCACCCGCCTGCGCTGCGATCGCGGACGGGGTCGCAGGCGACCGTACGCCGTCGGGGTAACGGCGCCGGAGCGGCCGTCTATCGGATGCGTAACGACGCGGCCGCGGCCGTGACAGCAGCCGCGCGGCGGGCGATGATTCGTCCATGAACCGCGTGCTCCTGGTCGAGGACGACCCGACGATCCGCGAGATGACGCGGCTCGCGCTCGAGCGCGACGGCTTCGCCGTCGAGACCGCCGCGGACGGGCCGGCCGGGCTGGCCGCCTTCGCCGTCCGGGCCCCCGACCTCGTGCTGCTCGACATCATGCTGCCCGGGCTCGACGGCATCTCCGTCTGCCGCCAGATCCGCGCCCGCAGCGTCGTCCCCGTCGTCCTGCTCTCGGCCCGCACCGACCCGATCGACATCGTGGTGGGCCTCGAGGCCGGCGCCGACGACTACGTCACGAAGCCGTTCGAGCCGCCCGTGCTCTCGGCCCGTCTGCGCGCGGTGCTGCGGCGGGTCGACCGGATCGCCGACGCCGCCAGCCTCCGCTTCGGAGAGCTGGAGATCGACCCGGCCGGCATGGTGGTGACCCGGGACGGGATCGTCGTCTCGCTCACCCCGACCGAGTACCGGCTCCTGCTCGAGCTGGCCGAGAACGCGGGGATCGTGCTCTCGCGGGAGAAGC
>DASQXS010000238.1:0-2327 GCA_035639615.1 Gaiellales bacterium
ACGCGCGCTTCTTCACGAAGGTGATGAACGACATCGGCCTCGTCGGCTTCCGCGAGCCGTTCGCCCGCCTGTTCACGCAGGGGATGCTGTACCGGCACGGGGCGAAGATGTCCAAGTCGAAGGGCAATGTGATCTCGCCCGACGACTACGTCGAGCGCTACGGCGCCGACGCGGTGCGCCTGTACCTGCTCTTCATGGGGCCGGTCGACCAGGACGCCGAGTGGCAGGACGCTGGCTTCGAGGGAGTCGTGCGCTTCCTGAACAAACTCTGGCGGACGGTGCAAGGGGCTTCGGGCGAGGGCTCGGACGGCCCGCTCGCGCGGAAGGCGCACGAGACGATCGCGAAGGTGAGCGACGACGTCGGCCGGCGCTTCGTGCTGAACACGCCGATCGCGGCGGTGATGGAGCTGGTGAACGAGCTGGCGCGCTCGCCGGGCGGCCCCGGCGCCCGGTTCGCGGCCGAAACGGCGGTGTCGCTGATCCAGCCGTACGCGCCGCACGTTGCGGAGGAGCTGTGGTCGCTGCTGGGCCGCGAGCGGCTGTGGGAGCAGCCGTGGCCGGTCGTGGACGAGGCGATGCTGCGGCGCGAAACGTTCGAGCTCGTGATCCAGGTAAACGGAAAGGTGCGCGACCGGGTCGAGGCCTCGGTCGACGAGTCGGAGGACGAGCTCGTGGCGCGCGCGAAGGCGTCACCGCGCGTTCGGGCACACCTGGACCCCAAGCAGATCCGGCAGGCGATCGTCGTCCCGCGCAAGCTGGTCAACCTCGTCGTGTAGCGCGGAGCTCCCTCCTCAGGTTCGTGCACTCGCGCCAGTGAATTCCTGCGTTGGAAGCGCAAGGCGTCGCCGATTCTGGACGCCGACGTCGTTGATCTCGTCTCGCTCTCACCGGATGGAACGACGTACGCGCTGTCGATTATCGAAACCCGCCCGTGGACCGATAGTGACGAGCAGCTCTACGATGTCCAGGCGAAGTTGTACGCCTACCTCGACTACATCGAGAGCGGTCACCTTGCGGAGGACTATCCGGACGCCGTGGACAAGAAGAAGATGATCATCCTCCGCTGTGTCGGAGACCCCCTCCAGAGGCCAAGAAGTTCCTCCGGCTTGTAGAGGAGATGCTCCAACCGAAGGGCATCTCCCTCGAAGTTTGGCCGGAAGAGAGTGAATCGAACTGACGCGCGGAATCCATCGCCTGCTAAGCGCAAGGGGACCAACCGGCACACTTTCGTCACGGTCGCGTCACACACGCGTGACGGTTTCTCCGGCACGCTCGCGAGATGCCGGAGTTTCTCCTCCAGCGGCGGCGGCCGCTCCTGGTCGCCGCGGTCGCGCTCGTGCTGATCCTGCTCGCGGGGCGGTTCGTCCTGCACGCGGGAACGACGACACCGGCGGCGCCGCTCCCCCCGCCGCCGACCGAAGGCGCGGGCGTGACCGGGCTGCCGTCCGGGCGGGTGGTGGTGGACGTGGTCGGCGCCGTGCGACGGCCGGGCCTGTACCGGCTCGAGCAGGGCTCGCGGATCGCCGACGCCGTCGCCCGCGCGGGCGGTGCGACGCGGAAGGCCGACCTCGCGATGATCAACCTGGCGGCGCCGCTGGCCGACGGCGAGCAGGTGGTGGTGCCGAAGCGCGGGGCGCCGGGTGCCTCGACCGCGGGTACGGGCGGTTCGTCGACGCCTGGGGTACCTGCGGGCCCGGTGCACCTGAACACGGCGACGCTGGAGCAGCTCGACTCGCTGCCCGGGATCGGCCCCGTGACCGCGCAGAAGATCCTCGATTACCGTCAGGAGCACGGCGCCTTCAGCTCCGTGGACGAGCTGGACGCCGTCCCCGGCATCGGGCCGGCCCGGATGGACACGCTTCGCGACCTGGTGGCGCCGTGACGGCCGCAGTCCGGTCGCCGCACCGCTTCGCCGCGTCGCTCTGCCTCGGCATCGCGGCGGCCGATCTCGCACGGGCGACGCTGCTCGGGCTCGCGGCGGTGGCGGGGCTGCTGGCGGTGGCCGGGATCGCGTGGCCCGACGAGACCCGGCCGTGGGTCGTCTGCGCCGTCCTCGCGCTCGGCGGCTGGTGCTGGGGCAGCGCCCGGTTGACGGCGCTCGACCGGAGCGTGCTGCTCGCTCGGGTCGACACGTCGGAGCGGTCGCGGTTGGTCGTCACCGGCCCGGCTCGCCGGAGCCGGTTCGAAGTGCGCGTCCCCGCGCAGGTGCGCCGCTTCGGCTGGCTGGCGCTGCGCGAATCCGTCCTGCTCGAGCTTCCGCCAGGACGGGCGCCGCCGCAGGGCGCGGTGATCGAGGCGGTTACGACGGTACGGCGGCCGAGGCCCGC
>DASQXS010000239.1:0-2908 GCA_035639615.1 Gaiellales bacterium
TGTGGCGGCGAGCCGCCTTCATCGCCGCGTTCGCCGTACCCGCCGTCCTCATTCCTGCCGTGACGCTGGTGATCGTGTCGTCCAATACGGGCAGCACCCGGAAGCCGCGGGTCAGCTACGCACAGGTGCAGGCGCTCTTCAACCAGGATTGCGTGAGCTGTCATCCAGGGGTCAATCCGTCGCTCGACCTGCGCCCTGGCCACTCCTACGCCTCGCTGATCAACCAGCACGCGCTGGAGGACCCGCACTACCTGCGTGTCGTTGTCGGCGTTCCCGAGAAGAGCTTCCTGTACCTCAAGGTGGCCGGGTTCGCGCCCCAGGCGGAGGTCGGGGGGCGGATGCCGTTCGGGCGGCCGGCGCTCTCCGCCTCCCAGATCGCGCTGCTTCGCGATTGGATCCTCCAGGGCGCGCGCGACCCCAGCGGCAAGCTGCCGCGCCAGAAGGTGAAGACGCCGGGCAGCGAGCCTCCGCTCGCCCAGCTGCCGCTGGCCGGGCAGCCGAGCGGTAGCGGCACCATCACGGGGACGGTGGTCGATCAGGCGCGAACGCCGATCAAGGGCGCGCTGGTGACGCTGCTTCTGCGCGGGTCGAGCCAGCAGGGCGGCGAGGAGCACTACCGGTTCGCCGTCGCCGACGCTTCCGGCCGCTACACACTCCCGCGCGCGCCGGCCGGCACGTTCGAGCTCAAGGCGTACGCGCCGAAGCGCATCTATGTCTCCCACTTCGTCGCTCTCAAGCCGGGCGCGACGGCGCGGGTGGACTTCGGCCTCCCCAACCGCGCGCTCACGACCCCCACCATCTCCAATCCGAAGGTGCGCCTCGACGGCGGCGGCGAGACGCTGTCGATGACCGTTCAGGGGCCGAACCTCGACCCCAACTATACGCTCGCCGCCAACCCCGCCTCGGGTCGCCTGTTCGAGCTCCACAGCCCCGGCAACCGGCCCGGGACGTGGAGCCGAACCATCCCCGACCGGCTCACCGGCCAGTGGATCTTCGTCGCCATCGATCGCATCTGTTCGGTCAGCTCGTTCATGACGGTCCGCTCCTAGCCATGCGCACGCAGATCGAGCATGCGGTCGGCGAGGGCCGGATGGGTGATCGGTTGTGGCTGTACGCGACCTATCACTGCAACCTTGCCTGCCGCTACTGCCTAACCGAATCCTCGCCGCGGATCCGCGATCGGCGCACGCTCGCCGCCGACGCCATGGTCACGGCCGTCGCCGACGCGGCCGAGCTGGGGTTCACCCGCGTCGGCGTCACGGGCGGAGAGACGTTCATGCTGCCGTGGATGCCGGACGTCCTCGCGGAAATCGCCGCCGTCCTGCCCGCCGTCGTCCTTACGAATGGGACCCTGTTCACCGATCGGCTGCTCGACCGCCTGGAGCCGCTGGCGGAGCGGGATGTGGCTGTGCAGATCTCGCTCGACTCCGACTCGCCGTCGCGGAACGACGAGTTCCGCGGGCCGGAGAACTTCGCCAAGGTGCTCGACGCCATCCCCAGGCTCCTGGCACGTGGGATCCGGGTGCGGATCGCCACCACGGTCGAGTACCAGACCGAGGACGAGCTGCAGCGGCTGTGCGCGCTGCACCGGTCGCTGGGGATCCCGGACGACGATCACATAGTCCGATCGGTCGTACGCCGCGGCCGAGCGGCGGTGGAGGGGATGGGCGTCGAGCTGGGACCGAGCGACGTCCTTCCCGAGCTCACCCTGACCGCGGACGGCGCGTTCCTGCACCCGTTCGCGCCCACCGTCCGCCACGGCCGCACCGACGTCGACCTGCTCGTCAGCCGCCAGATCGCGCCGCTTGCACGCGCGGCCGAGCGCTTCATCCGTGTCGTGTCCGGCATGCCCGCCGGCGCCGACGTCGAGAGGAACATCAGGTGAGCGTGACCGACCGGCGCCCCGGTCGGGGTGCACCCGAGCCCGAGGAGCATCGTCGGAGGACGGGCGTCACCGCGATCGTGCCGGCGCTGGACGAGGAAGCGGCGATCGGCGCGGTCGTGGAGGCGCTCCGGCGCGTGATCGCCGACGAGGTGATCGTGGTCGACGGCGGGTCGCGCGACGCCACGGCCCAGCGGGCCCGCGCCGCCGGCGCCCGAGTCGTGGTCGAGACGCGCCGCGGCTACGGCCGAGCCTGCCTGACCGGCGCGGCGCATGCCCAGGACGCGGAGGTGCTGCTCTTCTGCGACGGCGACGGCTCCGACGTCATCGAGCAGGCACCGAGGCTCACCCAACCCATCCAACGTGGGCACGCCGATCTCGTGATCGGGTCGCGCATCCGCGGCCGGCGTCAGCCCGGCTCGATGAGGATCCACCAGCTCGCCGGGAACATCCTCGTGGCCTGGCTCATACGCGTCCGGCACCATGCCCCGGTCAGCGACATCGGGCCGTTTCGCGCCATCCGCGCGAATCTCCTGCCGACCCTCGAGCTGCGCGAGGTGACCTACGGGTTTCCGACGGAGATGATCGCCCGCACCGCCCTGCGCGGATATCGCATCGCCGAGGTGCCGGTCGACTACCGCGCCCGAGACGGCGGCCAGTCCAAGGTCTCGTCGAGCCTCCGCGGCTCGCTGCTCGCCGGCTACCACATGCTCCGCGTGGCCTGGTCACGGGAGAAGACGCGTTCCGAGGGAGGGACTCCGACATGAACACGTACCGCGTCGGCGCGGTCGCCTATCACCCGCGTGTGGTGACGATCTGGGAGGGATTCCGCGACTGGTTTCGGACGCGGGGCTTCCCGATCGAGTACGTCCTCTTCGCGACCTACGGGCAGCAGCTGGAGGCGCTCTTCGCCGGCACGGTCGACGTCGCCTGGAACACCAACCTCGCCTATGTCCAGGTGCGGGAGCGGTCGGGTGGCGCATGCGCCCCACTTGCCATGCGCGACACCGACCGTGACTGGACGAG
>DASQXS010000240.1:0-25997 GCA_035639615.1 Gaiellales bacterium
CGCCGCCGAGCGCGGCGTCCCGAGCCTTGTCACCGTGCGCGAGCCGGAGGCCGCGGTCGTCTCGTGCCTGCGGCGGGAGCCGTACCTGGCGCCGGGCCAGGTGCTCGCCGCATGGACGCGGTTCTACGCCCGGCTCATGCCCTGGCGCGACGCCATGGTGGTCGGGGAGTTCTCCCGGGTGACCACTGACCTCGGCGGGCTCATCGCCGAGATGAACGCCCGCTTCAAGACATCATTTACGCCGTTTCAGTCCACGCCGGAGAACGTCCGGCGCGTGTTCGGGTTCATCGATGAGCGCGCGTCTCGGCCGCCGTGGGAGGAGCACATCGGCCTCTTCATGTCCGGGCTGGAGGATGCCGGACGCCTCGACGAGGCGCGAAGAGCGGGCTCGGACCAGCCCGGACGCGCCCACTCCGTCCCATTCGAGCACCGGGTCGCGCGGCCGTCTCCCGAGCGGGAGGCGGCGAAGTCCGTGCTGATCGAGCGCTATCGCTCGCCGAGCCTGGCATCCGCCCGCCGGCGCGCAGACGAGCTCTTCGCGGCGTTCACCGCGAGCACGGCTTCGACGGCCGCGCGGTGATCACGCGCTCGAGTCGCCCGGCGCCGGTCTGGCGCCGGGCGACAGCATGACCAACGAGCGGCTCAGAGCGTGAACCGGGCGAGGCCCTCGTGGGTGACGCCGTTGATTGCGTCGATGAATCCCCCCACCCACAGCTTGGTGCCGGTGGACAGCAGCGTCCACGCGCCCGTGAAGTTCTTGCCGAACGGCGTGATGGCGGGGAACCAGTCGCAGTAGAGCACCCCGTTCGACGGATTGATGGAGGCCAGCCCGTGCAGGGGCTGGTTCCCGCACACCGTCTGCGTCAGCCTGGCGGTGCCGAAGTGGCCGCCGAAGAAGAGGCGGGTGCCGTCGTTACTCATCGCAAGGCTCTCGACGTTGCCGACCGTGTTGAACCGCCACACCTGCGTACCCGAGGTCCCGTTGTCGAGCCGAAACGCCGCGACGTAGTTGGGCCCTCTGCCGAAGCCGCCATAGAGGCGGTTGCCGACCGGAAGCAGCGCCCAGCCCACCTGCGGCCCCACGATGACGCCCGATGGGATCGCCCACGGGTCGAGCGCGCCCGTATCGAGCGTGACGCGTGCCACCGACTGGCGGGAGACGCCGTCCATCGTGGTGAAGTTGCCGCCGATGAACATCGTGGTCCCGTCCGGCGCGAGCGCCATCGAGCGGACGGTGTCGTCGGCCGACGGCGCCCACGAGGACAGGTCGCCGGGCATCGTGAGCGCGGCCAGTTGGTCGCGCGCGATGCCGTCGACCTTCGTGAACGCGCCGCCGATATAGACCAGGTTGGGCCCGACCAGGATTACGTGGATCTGCTGGTTGAAGCTGTGGCTCCATCCCGGGACGATGCTTCCATCCGCGGTCGAGACCGCCGCGAAGTTCTGCGCCGGCACGCCGTTCACGAGGTCGAAGGACCCGCCGACGAACAGCGTCGAGCCATCCGGCGAGAGGGCGAGCGCGTTCACGGTCCCCTTCGTCCCGTCGAGGAGGGCGACCTGCGGGTGCCAGGTCTTGATCCCGGTACCGGTCGCCAGGTCGTATGAGCCGAGGCTCTTGACGGAGTACTTCGTCAGTCCGTCAGGCGACACCTCTTTGGCGAACTTGCCCCCGACGTACAGCGTGGTGCCGCTCTTCGCGAGCGCGAACACCTTGCCGTTCGTCATCCACGTCGTGTCCGCGTTGGAGTTCAACGCATACGCAGGTGCCGCGGCGCCCAGTCCTGCTGCCATAACAAGGAAAGTCAGCGCGAGCCGTTTGACGGACATCTGCGCGCCCACCTCCAGATTCGATTTGGCTACCCGGCCGAGAATCCCCTGCGTACTGGTGCCAAGCACCAACCGCCGGGCTTGACGCATCCAGTGTGCGGGGATCGAGTTAACCCGTCAAGCCGGGGCGCCCAGTCTCACGACGCGTGCCACCAATACCAGCGCGTCGTCGGAGCCGTGCGCGTGCCTCGCGATGATGGCGTTGGCGAGATCCTGGGGCGGAGCCATCCCCGCAATCTCATCATCGAACCCCGAACGCACCCCATCGGTCGCCAGGATGATCGTGTCGTTGGTTGCGACCTCGACCTCGTGCGATCGCACCCGGGGGAGCAGGAACCCCACCACTCCATTGCGCAGCGGGGTTGCCTCACGTGCACGGCCGCCGTCGGGCCGAGCGCGAATGAGGCGTCCGTCCACGTTCCCGACGCCGAGCCACGTGAGCATTCCGGAGGCCCCGTCGAGACGGGCGACGGTCATCGCGGCGCCCCGCGTGCCCTTGAGGGCTTTGTGGCAGCGTCCGACCAGCGAGCCTGGGGATTCGTACGGATACTCCTGGACGACGTCGCCCGCGCGGCGGGCCGCGACGGCCGCCTCCGGGCCGTGACCGAGCCCGTCGATGACGGCAACCAGCGCACTGTCCTGGGTTGCGACCACGACGTGGTGGTCGCCGGACAGGCGTTCGCCCGGCGCGGCTCGCCCCGCCACACCCCAGTCGATCACGGCGGGAGCCGCCGGCTCACCGCGCGAGCCGGACCCACTTGCGCAGGGTCACGGTCGTTCCCTCCCCGGGCGCCGACGCGATCTCGAACTCGTCCATGAGCCGGCGCGTTCCCGGCAGGCCGAGCCCGAGGCTGTGGCCGGTCGAGTAGCCGTCTTGGAGCGCGAGCTCAACGTCGGTGATCCCCGGGCCGTCGTCCCGGGCGACGACCTCGATGCCCGCGCGTCCGTCCTCCTCGACCGCCTCGATGCGAACCTCCCCCTGGCCCGCGAAGACCAGAATGTTGCGGGCCACCTCCGAGATCGCCGTCGCGATCATCGTCAAATCGCTCCCCGAGAAGCCCGCCTCCTCGGCCAGCGCCCGACCGCTGCTCCGGGCGGTGACGACGTCGACGTCCGTGACGATCGGGACGCACACCTCAGCGGCCATGGAGGATCTTCGCGCGCGTGGTCCGGTTGAGCTGCATGAGCCCCTCCTCCAGGTCGAGGACCGTTTCCACGCCGTCCAGCGTGAGCCCGAGCTGGACCATCGCGAAGGCGACGTCCGGCTGGATCCCGACGATCACCGTCTCCGCCCCGCGGAGGCGGATCATCTCGGCAATCCCGCGGAGCGTCCGGCAGGCAAACGAGTCGAGCACGTCGAGGACGGTCACGTCGATGATCACTCCCCGCGACCGGTGCCTCCCCACCCGCTCGGCGAGGTCGTCGCGCAGATCGACCAGGTCGGCGTCCGAGAGCGCCGCCTGGATCGACGCGATCAGGTAATCACCCTGCTTGAGAATCGGAACTGCCATTGGCAGCCTGCTCGGAGCCCTCGTAGACGACCCTGTAGCCCGTGATGCGGTCGGCCTCCTCGATGCCGCCCTGGAGGTCGCCGACGGCATTCATCTTGGTCAGGTCGACACCGAGCGTGACGAGCGTCTGCGCCACGTCGGCGGAGAGCCCTGTCACGATGGCCCTGGCGCCCATGAGCCGAGCCGCCTCGACCGTCTGGAGGAGGTGATTGGCGACCGCCGAATCGACCGACGGTACGCCGGTCACGTCGAGGATCACCACCTTCGCCCGGCTTGCCCGGATCGCGCTCAGAAGCCCCTCGGTGAGCTGGCGCGCCCGGTAGGTGTCGAGGACGCCGATGACCGGGAGCACGAGGAGGCGGTCACGGACGCGCAGCACCGGCGTCGACAGCTCCCGAATCGCCTCCTGCTGGCTGGCGATCGTCTGCTCGCGCTGGAAGATGTAGGTGTCGACCGCAAGGCCGATGTCGAGAAAGAGCAGCTTCATCAGCGAGTGGAACGCCTCGAACGCGCGCTCCGGCTCTGTGCGGTAGGCGTCGAGCAGGCGGGCGGCGATCGCCCGCAGGTAGAACGCGTACATGCCGAGGAAGGAGCGCACCGGCAGTCCGATGCGCTCATGGACGGCGCCCAGCTGAAGCCGGTCGTCGACGTACTCCTTTTCGTAGTCCCCCTGGGTCAGGCGGACGAAGTACTCGCGTTGCTTGCGGCGCACGTGCTCGAGCACCTTCGGGTCGCGGAAGAAGACCGCGGTCTCCTCGAAGGACAGGAGGTGACGGTAGAAGCCGTCGATCACCTGGTCGACGTACTCGAGGGTGAGGTCGTACATGCTCTCGAGTCTGCTCACGTCGTCGTCGTCGAACTCGAGGAACCGCTTGCGCAGGTCGATCTCGCGCTCGGTGAGCTCGAACGCCTCGATGGACGGCTGCGTCCGTGAGCGGGTGATCGTCTCGACCGCCATCCTGGCTCCTTTGCTCGGACTGCCTCGTGCAGCGACGGCCGGGACCGTAGCCGCCCGTTTGCGCGGGGTGAATCCCCGATTTGTGGTATGCGTCACTTGCGGACGGCGTATAGCATCGGCGTCGTCCAGGGCGTGAGGCGTTGCGGTCAGGGAGGCAGCCGTAGCGCGACCAGCGAATGACCCAAGCGGAACCGGCAGCCGACTACCTCTCCGCCCTCTCGGCGTATACGCGCCAGGCCGAGGAGCGTGCCCTCCTCTGGGCGTACGACTTCGGTCGCGAGGCGCTCAGCTCCGGCCTCGGCGTGCTGGACGTGGCGGGCGTCTACCACGAGGCCGTCGCCGGCCTGCTCGAGGATGCTGGCAGCGGGCCGGACGCGGCAGAGCTCTTTCGGATGTCGTGGCCGTTTCTGGCGGAGAGCCTCGCCCCGCTCGAGATGAGCCTTACCGGCTATCGGCAGGCGAATGCCGCTCTGCGAACGCTGACCGAGACCCTCGAGGACCAGGTCGCCGCACGGACGCGCGAGCTCGACGCCAGCTTGGAGGCGCTGACCGAGGCCGACGGCGCCCGCCGGCTTCTCCTCGAGCGGCTCGTCTCGGCGCAGGAGGACGAGCGCCGCCGAGTCGCGGCCGACATCCATGACGATTCGATCCAGGCGATCACGGCCGCGTATCTCCGCGTCCAGCTTCTCCACCAGACGCTGGGCGACGATCCCCGCGCCGAGGCGCTCGGGCCGCTCGACGCGGCCCTGCGTGAGAGCATCGACCGGCTCCGGCACTTGATCTTCGCGCTGCGCCCGGCGGTGCTCGACACGGCTGGGGTCGGGCCCACCCTCGAGGTGTTCGTGGAGCAGTGGCGGGCGAAGTCGGGCACGCAGGTCTCGTTCGAGAACCGGCTCCGGCGCGAGCCGTCGTCAGTCGTCGGCACGACGGTGTACAGGATCGCTGCGGAGGCCCTGACGAACGTCCGCAAGCACGCGCGGGCAACCGCGGTCTCGGTGACGGTTCGCGAGCGAGGCAGGGGCGTGGAGCTGCGCGTCCGCGACGACGGCGTCGGCCTCGATCCCCGCCATCTGCACGAGCCGACCGAGCACTTCGGGATCGCAATGATGGCGGAGCGCGCGACGATGGCGGGCGGCTGGTGCCAGGCCGAGTCGAACGCGCCGGACCCCGGCACCACCGTGACCGCCTGGGTCCCCAACGACCGTGACCGGCCGGGGCGGGTACCGCGACCGCCCGGATGGTCAGAGAACGGAGCCGGCAATCCCTCAGATCCGCGTGATCATCGCTGACGACGAGCCGATCCTCCGCGAGGCGCTCGGCGACATCATCGCCTCTCACGGCGAGTTCGAGGTCGTGGCGGTCGCCGGCGACGCCGGCGAGGCCACCCGGCTCGCGCGCGAGCACCGGCCGCGCGTCGCGCTGATCGACGTCCGCATGCCGGGCGGCGGCGGCGTCGCCGCGGCCGAGGGCATCCGCGAGTCGTCCCCGGACACGCGGATCGTGGCGCTTTCGGCTTACGACGACGAGGCCCGAATCAGTGCGATGCGCGGCGCAGGCGCCGTCGCCTACATCCTCAAGGGGGCACCGGCGGAGGACATCGTCGGAGCGCTCCTCCGGGCGGCGTCGGCGTAAGGTCGCGGGGCGGCGCCTACTCGCCGGCCAGGTGCTCGTCGAGCGCCTCGAGCAGGCGACGGACGCCGATCGGCTTCGTCAGGTAGCCGCGGGCGCCGAGCGCCATGACCTCGTCGAGGTGGCGGCGAGTCGCGTCGGCGCTGAGGACGACGATCGGGATGTCGCGGGTCGCGTCGTCCGCGCGGAGATGAGCGAGTACCTCCTCGCCGCCGACGTCGGGCAGGTGGAGATCGAGCAGGATGAGGTCGGGACGGTGCTCGTGGGCGAGCTCGATGCCGAGCCGGCCCAGCATCGCGGGGAGGAGGCGCACGCTCGGACGGCGCTCCAGGACGCCCTCGATCAGGCGCACGTTGGCGACCGTGTCCTCGATGTAGAGCAGGCTGCGCTCGCGCGGATACATTCGCACCGTGGTGAGCGCCGAGTCGTCCTTCGCCGCACGCTCGACCGCCGCGGCCTCGCCGCTTCGGAGCTCGATCCAGAAGGTCGAGCCGGTGCCGACCGTGCTCTCGACGTCGAGGATTCCGCCCATCGCCTCCACCAGGTTGCGGGAGAGCGAGAGGCCGAGGCCGGTGCCCTCGATACCGGTGGCGGCGGCGCCGAGCCGGTCGAACGGGACGAAGAGCCTCGGCAGCGACGCCTCGTCGATCCCGGGGCCCGTGTCCGCGACGCTGATCCGGATGCGGCCGCCTGCCACAGGAGCGACCGCGACCCGCACCGTCCCGCCCGCATGGTTGTACTTGATCGCGTTCGAGAGCAGATTGATCACGACCTGCTTCAGGCGCTGGGAGTCCGCGACGACGTAGCCGACCCCGGCGAGCGGCGGCGCCGGCTCGAGCCCGACCTCGTGGCTCTCGGCGAGCGGCCGCATGAGCTCGAAGGCCTCGTCGATGAGCGGCCGGAGCGGCACCGGCTCCGGTGAGATCGAGAACTGCCCCGACTCGATCCGCGAGATGTCGAGGACGTCGTTCACGAGCCCGAGCAGGTGCTCGCTCGCACGCCGGATCATGCCGACCCAGCGCGCCTTCTGCGCGTCGAGCTCTGCCAGCCCGAGGAGCTCGCCGAAGCCCATGATCGCGGTGAGCGGCGTGCGCAGCTCGTGGCTCACCCTCGACAGAAACTCGTTCTTCGCCTCGCCCGCCGCCCGCAGCGCCTCGTTCGCCTGCTGCAGCTCCTGCGACCGGCGCAGGATCTCCGCCTCCATCTCCGAGGTGCGCTCGCGCAGCTCGGTCGTCACGGCCTCCTGGCGGCTCTCCGCCTCCTTCAGGCGGACGAACTCGGTCACGTCCTCGACGCGATGGATGATGTAGGCGAGCCGGCCGCTCCCCTCGAGCACCGGCGTGTTGAGCGGGCTCCAGTACCGCACCTCAAACCCGCCGCCCTGCTCCGGGGGGCGGCGGATGTCGTACTTCTGCACCGCCATCGTGTCCGGGACGAGGTGCTCACGAACGCGGCGAAGCGACGCGCGCAGGTTCCCGACGCCGGTCGCCTCCGGATCCTCCGGGTTGTCGGGGAAGACGTCGAAGATCCCGCGGCCGAGGATGTCCTCGCGTCGCGTCATCGTGGCGGTCAGGTATGCCTCGTTCACGGCGACGATATTCAGGTCGGGATCGAGCACGAGGTACAGGCCCGGCGCGCCCTCGAAGAGTGCCCGGAAGTCGACCTCAACCCGTTCGCGGGTCACGGAGGGGGTGCCGTCCATAGCCGCCTGCCCCATCGTTAACACACAAGCGGGGACGCCGCGTACCGCAAAGCGGGGATGTTTGGGCCGTCCGCTGTCGGATAGCTTGCGTGGCCGTGGCCCCGGGCGAAGCCACATATCAGCGGTTCTCCGAGGATGCGCTCGATCGCCTGGCGGCCATGGACCGGCACCTGGCGGCGGCCGGCCGCGCCCCCGCGGGCCCCGCTAGGGAGGTCGGAGAGGTGCTGGAGGACGCCCACTCCATCAAGGGGACGGCGGCGGTGCTCGGCGTCGACGCGTTGGCAGATCGGGCAGCCGCGATCGAGCAGGCGCTCCGGCCGGTCGCGGCCGAGTCGGCAGCGCTGGACGCGACGCTCACTGCGGACGTCCGGGCGATCTTGTCCGAGATGCGGGCGGCCGCGGAGGCAGTCCCCGAGCGCGCGGTCGTGGAGGCGCGCCCGCTCGCCCAGCCCGCGCGCCCTGCGGCCCTGCGGCAGACCGTGCTGCACGTCGAGGATGCGGCTGTCGTCGTCGACCTCATGCAGGCGTTCCTTGCCGACCGGGGCGATCTCGACCTCCGCAGCGTGGCGACCGCCCGCGAGGGGCTCGAGCTTGCGCGCACGCTCGACCCGGCGCTCATCTTTCTCGACATGCATCTGCCCGACGGCTCGGGCGAGGACGTGCTCCGGACGATCCTCGACGACCCGGCGACGAGCTCGATCCCGGTCGTCGTCGTGAGCGGCGAGGATTCCCAAGACCGCGCCGAGAGCATGGTCGCCGCCGGCGCGGCAGCCTACGTCACGAAGCCGTTCCCGGCGGCGGCCGTGCGAGAGCTGGTCGACCGGTACTGCCCGCCGAGGGGCTGATCGGCTGCGGGACGGCGCGGCCGCCGCCCGCCGTACCCCTCGCATGACGCCGATCAGGTGGGCCGGGTTGAGTGCAGGGCTCGCGGCGTGTGGAATCGCACTGCCGGCAGCCGCCTGTGGGACAGGGCCGGCCGGGGCACAGAGGGCGGCGCCGACGACCACGACACCGAGGCCGGTGCTGCCGGCACGCGAACGCCGGACAGTACTCCGCAGCTCGCGTCCGGTAGTCGTGCATGTCCCCTCTGGGCGCGCAGCCGCGGCGTTCCGGGTGCACGAGCCGGCCGGGGTGATCCTCCTCTACCGACTCCGTGCGCCGGCCGGCGCCCGTGTGCGGGCGACCTTGCAGCTGCCGCGGACGACGGTCCCGCTGCTCATCCGTACCCGGCCTATCGGGCCGAGCAGCTCCTGCTCCCGGGCCTCGGCGAGTGTTGTGTGCACGGTCGGGGAGGAGTGGTGCCCGATGCCGGAGGGCACATGGCGCCTGCGAATTTGGAAGCTCGACGGACCCGCGGGGGACGTCAGGATCTGGTTCCACGTCGGTCCACCACCGCCGAAGAGGGCTTGAGGCTCACGGGCCCCGTGGGAGTGGCAGCTGCGCCTAAAGATGAGCATGGTCGACGCCGATACCGGACGCATGCTCCGCCGCGTCGCCTGCCTGCTGTGGGTGTTCCCGCTGCTCGCGGGGTGTGGATCCGGCGGCGGCGCATCATCGTCACCGTCGGCGTCGAGCGCTCGGCTCACGAACGAATCACAGACGATCGTCCTGCAACAGAGCGACCTCGGGGCCGGCTACACCGTCGTCCCGGCCGCCACCCAGCCGGTGACTCGCACGGCCGAGCTCTCGAACGAGTCGCCCAAGGCTCGGGCGGCCGATCGCCGCTCCTGGCTCGGCGGATACGACGCCACGTTCAGCGGCCACAACTCCCTGGTCGTCAGCCTCGGCGCCAACTACACGTCTGCCGGCGACGCGGCCATCAGCTTCGCCGACCCAGTCGGCCGAGCCGCGTTCGACAGGTCGTTTCACGCCCACGCCGTCAAGACCCCCGCAGGGGCACCAGGCGAGAACGGGTCGATGCGAGTCGGATCGACCATCCTCCGCGGGAAGACCGTCCCGGTCCGCGCGTACCTGTGGCAGCACGGTCGTGCCCTCGGAGGCATCGTCATCCTCGGCGCGACGGCTTCCTCCGAGAACGTCCTCGGCTTGGCGCGCAAAGAGGACGCCCGCATGGCCAACCTGACCGCGGCCGGCATCCTCTAAGACGCCGGGTGCGGCGCCGTCGGGAGCGTCGTCACACGGATGCGTATCCGTTGAGGACGAGCGGACCGTCCGGCCGGGCGGCCCCGTGATGAAGCAGCTGTGTCGCGCCCTGGACGGCGTCGGCGAGGGTGCCGACGGTGATGACGCTGGGGAGTCCGATGCCGAGTCCGGACAGCGCCTGGGCGTTTGCGGCCGACAGGCCGCTCAGGATGCCCGTCGCCCCCATCAGACGCGCGGCCTCAACGGTCTGCACGAGGTGGTTCGCAACCGCGGAGTCGACGACCGGTACGCCGGTCACGTCGAGGATCACGACACGGCTGCGCTTGGCCGAGATCTCCTCCAGGAGCTGTCCCGTCAGGTTTCGCGCGCGAGTCGTGTCCAATGCTCCGATGACGGGCATCAAGAGCAGCCCGGAGCTGAGCTCGAGCACCGGCGTCGACAGTTCGAGGATCTCGGCCTGTTGCGTTCGGATGATCTGCTCCTTGGTGGCGAGGTAGGCGCCGGCAACGGCGACGAGCGCCAGGTCGACGAAGATCGCGAGACCCCGTACCGCCTCCGCGAGGCGCCGCGGCTCGGATTCGAACATCTCCACGACGATCGGCATCACTCGCCGTCGTAGCGCCCGCCCCGCGTCGAACCACGCCGAGAAGCCGAGACCCGCTTCGGCGTGACCGACCCCCGCCGTCTGCATGCTGACCAGGTACGGCAGCCAATCCCCCTCCTCGATAGCGGTGCGGATAAGGCTGCGTGTGCGCCCCCGAGAGGCCGGATCGACGGCGCCGACAAAGCTCCCGAGCTCGGGATGCTCGTGGGCGTCCTGCTCGATCTCTGCTGCAACCCGGTCGAAGTGGCGCTCGTACACGGACCAGAACTCGCCCAGCGCTGCGCGCTCGGACGAGGTCAGGCTCGGCGATTCGACATCGCCAAGCTCTGCCACCGTCACCGCTGCCAACCTTCCATGGTCAGCACAAAACGACACGCCGCCCTTCTGTGAGCTTCATCGCCGTGCCCATCGCGCAGCATCGACGAGCCTAGCCACCCGATGACCCGTTGGGTATCCCCGGAACGCGGTATCACTCGTCACAGAGCGGACGCGCGGCGCTTCGCATAGCCCGAGCGGGGTTGCCACGGAGGCCAAGGTCGCAGCTGGTCCCTCAGCAGGTCACCCCGGCCGCACACAAGAGCTGGTTGAGACGGGCCTGGTCCCAGGCGTCGAACACGTCCGCATGGGCGGTGTAGTACGGCCCCGACGAGAACGCCAGCCGGCGCGGGTCGGCGACGCCGGTCAGGAACGTCAGCCGAATGTGCGGCAGGATGTGCGGGTTGCTGGACGGGCAGTTGCCCTTGTTGCCCGCGTACACCAGGCTGCTGGGGTTCAGGCTGTTCCCGTCCCAGCAGCTGGGGAACCTGACGGTGTACTGCACCTGCGTGTGGTATGGCGTGCAGTCGAAGGGGTGATCCTGCGGCGTCACATCCGCGCCGGTGCATGACCAGGACACGACCGAGATCGGCTGCGGCCCCGTGGAGTGGGCACTCCCCGCCAGCAGCTCGAGGCCCGCCGGTAGCGTCTCGGTCCTGGGCCCGCGACCGCGGGAGTAGTACGCGATGACCTTGGGCGCATGCACGGTCTGGCCGTCCACGGAAAGCGTGGGCGTCCAGTAGGCCGAGTGATTCAGCGGCTCGCCCTTGCAGTTGCCGTCCGCCTTCTGCAGGGAGTTCAGAGTCGAATTCTCGTCGGCTGTGGGGTTGGAGTAGAAGTCGTGCAGGTGGGCCGACGGGTAGACCCCCGGCGAGACGATCGGGTCGGCCGAGCGGCTGTGCGAGTAGTTGCACGTGACCTTGAAGACGCTGGCCGCCGTCGCCCCGGCCGGGACAAGCGCGGCGGTCACTCCGAATACGAGCACGGCGAGCATGCATGATCGGCGAATGCACCGGTGAATCGGCGCTGTGTTTGCGCGCACCTCGACTCCCTCCTTCTGGGCCTGCCCCGGTGGCGAGGCAGGGGGCCTCGCTTGCGTCGTTAGGCCTCAGGCAAGCGACGGCCGGACGCTGTCGGAGCGCCGACCCTACCGGCCCGCGACGGCACTGTGGGCCGGATCATGGAATCTGTACAGTCCGCACACGATTCCAGACCCTTCCATAACGCGTACGCCCTGCTCCGCACGGAGCGCTGCGTTACGTAGCCTGATACTCGCGGCTTACGGTCACCGCGGCCTCGTATTCGTCATCGGTGAGCAGAACGACGCCCGATCCGAAGCCGTCCTTGGCATTCACTTGCACCTGCGGGTTCGACGCTGTCGGATCGACTCGTGCCACGACGGTCGCCATCGGCACGGCACGATCCCATCGCTCGACCTCGGACAGCAAGACGTCGCTTCGCGAATCGCCGGGAGAGGCATGCGCCTCAGACGGTGCCCACTCATGCACAGCTGTTTCGAGTTCGGCCCGACCGATGAACCCACCGTCGGGAGTTGCCACGTAGATGAGGGCGAGATCGCCGGGGGCCAGTGCGTCGCGATGTCGGTCGTCGTCGCCGATTCCCCACATCTTCGCCCGGAGACGCGCGACGGCCTCTTCTCGGTCTCCCGTCGAGACGTTGAACAGATAGTGCGCCATGCACGGAGGGTACTTGTCGTCTCCACGCACGCACGCATAGCATTTGCTGGCCATGCGTGAGCTGCGCCCTGGCGTCTGGCATTGGCAATCGCGGCACCCCGAATGGGACGAGAAGCAACCGTGGCCCGAGCTCGTCTCGTCATACGCCACCGAGCTCGGCGAAGACTTCCTGCTGTTCGACCCGCTCTCCGTTCCCGACGAGTTGCGCGAGCGCGCAACCGGCGTCGTCTTGACGGCGCCGTACCACGAGCGCGACGCCCGCCGGCTCGGCCTCCCGGTGCACACGCCGCCTGCAGACACCTGGCAGGATTGGGTTGAGAAGTTCGGCGTCGACCCCGACCCGGTGCGCGGCATGGAGAGCGAGGACCTCGCCTGGCTGCGCGAGGGCGAGGGCGAAGGACACTTTCACGCTCCCGGAGCGTGGCCGTTCGGCGTCCACGCGTACGCAGGTCGTGAAGACAACGACCTCATTCTCTGGCTACCGTCGATCAACGCGATCGTCACCGGCGACTCGCTCTCCGACTTCGGCGACGGGCTGGACATCCAGCTCGGTGGTCGCAAGCACGTGACGCGCGACGATGTCGTCCGACGGCTCCGTCCGCTACTCGACCTGCCGGTCGAGCTCGTGCTGCCCGCGCACGGCGAGCCAACGGATCGCGCGGCGCTCGAGCGCGTGCTCTCCTGACCGGCGCCAGCGAGACCGTTTTCGGCTCTGCGACGTCCGCGGCCCGGAGGGGATCATCGTCGAGCTGGCGGAGCAGATCAGCTGAGGGCTCCGGCAGGTCAACCGGCCAGCTACCCGAGGCGCGAACCCGGCCGCTCCTGTCAGTCGGTCGAGCGCGGCCGCGGCCGTCCGCCGCCATGGCGGCGCTCCGAGCACCGGACGCGGCGGCCCGGCGCTCCTTTCCGGCTCCGGACCGCCTCGTGTTCGCGAGCTGCCGCCTCCTCTTCGACATTAGATCACGTAGAGGCGGTCGCCCCTCCGTGATCCCTACGGGTGTTGGAATGACGGGATCAACTGCAACGTGAGCAGGTCGCCGAGGTTTTCGGGTCGGAATCGGAGCGTTGCTTGCCCCACGACGTTGTCGTATCCCCTGGTGCCGCCCACGACGGCCTAGGACAGGACCTTGGCAGCTTCCGTGGCGAACACTGATCCACTGATTTCGACCTTCCCGCCGCGAAGAAACGCCGTTCCCACGCAGTGGTTGAGTGACGTCGCCGTGTCGGCCAGCACGCAGACGGTGTCGAACTTCCCCACTTTGCGGGTTCCGCGAGGTTGTAGAGGTCAGCTTGTGCGAAGAACGTGTCGCCTAGCTCGCGCCCGAAGGGCCAACGTCGGACTCTGAGAAGGCCGCATTCTTCACCGCCATCTTGAGCGTCTGCCGGCTCACGATTCCGCTTTGACCGCCGGCCCGAAGGCTGGCGAGCGCCACGCTGGCTGCGATCACGGCAAGCGAGATCGCCAGTGCGGTTGAGCGGGTTACGGCATGTTTGCGTCACCCGTCGCCCCATTCTCCACCCATCGACGCGCAAGAATGGTGGCACCGAGAGCAGTCGCGGCGTTCGTGAGGGGCGGGAACGGAACCAGGATGATCCCAATGCCAGCGGTTGAGGACGTGCTCGTCTGTATGTCGTGAAGGATGATCAAGTCGAGCGCGATGCCGGCAGCAAACCCGATCAGCAGTCCGACGGACATGGCCGTGCCAGCGCCGCGCGATGATCGGCCGATCATGGCGCCTGCAACGGCCCCGAGGATCAGTCCGGGTACGCCGGCCCCATGTACTCGGTCGAGGCTTTCCCGTTCACCCCGGCATCAATCATGGGCGAGGCGAACTTGGGCCGCGCCTCGTGCGGCCCGAAGTCGGCGAGCGGCTTGAACGCTTCGACATTGCCCCATCGCAGCCGGGCCCGGCATGACGGCGCTCGGCGTGTACCGTGTCGAGAGCGTCGAGCCGAAACGAACCCGTCGCCGACGCGCCGCAAGCGGTGCGCCGCGAGCAGTGAGCGCAGCACCTTGGGGATCGGCACATCACGGATGCCGGCCGCCATGGTCCCAACGTACGCGATGCGGCCCGCTCAGTCCATGCGTCAAGCTCGCGGATCGGGATCAGACCCTTGCGGCCGAGCCGGATCACCCGCGGGTCGGGGCATGACGTGATCGTAGAAATACCAGCGCCCGACGCCGAGCGCGGCAACAGCTCTTGCGGGATTCGAGGGCAGTCGCCCCGATCGCCGGCTCGATTTTGCCCCCCGTGCGCCACCCGTACGTAAAGACACCGGCTCGCAGCGGACGTCAGCGGACCGAGAGCCCAAGCGGCGACCCTCACGAAAACGGCTCAATGATGCGGTATTCGGCCTCGTTGAGCCAACAGGGGTGGCAGGACTCGAACCCGCGACCTACGGTTTTGGAGACCGCCGCTCTACCAACTGAGCTACACCCCTCGGTCGAGCCGGGATTCTACCGGCGCCCTGCCTTGACGCTGAGATAGCGCCCGGCCGCGTCCCGGCCCACCCAGCCGTCGAGCTCGAGCCGGGAAAGCGCCGCCGCGATCTCGTGGGCGGGGCGGCGGACGCGCTCCGCGAGCTCCTCGGCGAACGCCGGCGCCGCTGCGACTGCGGCGAGCAGCTCCTCGGCGCCTGCCGGCGCGTGCTCCGCTTGGGGCGGGTCGAGGCCGAGCCAGGCGGCCAGGTCGGATTCGTCCTCGATCATGCCGGCGCCGGCCTTGAGGAGGCCGTTGGTGCCCGCGGCAACGGGAGATCCGGCGCGGCCCGGCACGGCAAGGACGTCGCGGCCGAGGTCGAGCGCGTGGTCGGCGGTGATGAGCGCACCGGACCGCGCCTGCGCCTCGACGACGAGAACGGCGTCGGCAAGCGCGGCGATCAGCCGGTTCCGGGCGGGGAACCTCCACGGCGCCGGCGCGGTGCCGGGCGGGTACTCGGAGATGACGAGGCCGTGGCGGACGATCCGACCGTAGAGGCCCGCGTTCGTGCGCGGATAGGCCACGTCCGGCCCCGAGCCGAGCACGGCCACAGTCAGGCCGCCGGCCTCCAGGGCCCCCAGGTGGCCGGCGGCGTCGACGCCGAGCGCCATGCCGCTCACGACGGCGATTCCGGCTCCGGCGGCGAACGCTGCCAGGCGGCGGGCAAGCGCCAGCGACGGCTCGGTCGCCCGCCGCGCCCCAACGATGGCCAGCGCCCGGTCGGGCATCGGCGGCGGAGCGGCGTCGCTTCGCAGGAACACGGCGAGCGGCGGGTCGTGCAGCTCCCGGAGCCGGGCCGGATAGCGCGGATCGGACCGGGGCACGCACGCGATCCCCCGGGCTGCCAGCCCGCCCAGATATGCCTCGACGTCGGCGGAGCGGGCGCGCCTGATCGCCTCCGCGTAGGCAGGGACGACGCCCAGGGCCTCCAGGCGCGCAGGCGAGGCCCGAAGCAGCCCGTCGGCTCCGCCCGCCCGCCGAGCGGCGCCGCCGGGGTCGACGCCCGCCTCGGCCGCCGCCATGACGACGCGCACCTCGTCCTCAGCGCTCACCGGTCAGCGCCCCGCAGCGAGAGCGCCTCGGCCATGTGTTCGTCCCCCACCCGGCGCTCGCCGGCCAGCGCCGCGATCGTCGCCGCCACGCGGCGCGACCGGTCGGCCGCGCGCCCGGAGAGCAGTGCCCTTCTCACGGCACGCTCGAGGAGCGCGGTTGCAGCCGGGTCGACGTCGAGCGCACCGGCGCGCAGGATCTCCCTCGCCCGGGAAACACGGGCCCGGACCGCCGCCGACGGCTCGCCCGGGTCTGCGTGCGCCGCGGCCCGTGGCGCCTCGACGCGCAGGTCGAACCGGTCGAGCAGGGGGCCGCTGATGCGGGCGGCATAGGCGGCTCGGCGCGCCGGAGGGCACGAGCAGGCCCGCTCCGGGTCGCCGGCCATGCCGCACGGGCACGGGTTCATGGCTGCGACGACGATGCAGTCCGCCGGCAGCGTCACGGAGCCGTGTGCGCGCGCCAGCGCCACGTGCCGCTCCTCGAGCGGCATGCGCAGCGCCTCCAGGGCCGGCCGGTTGAACTCCGGGAGCTCATCCATGAAGAGCACGCCTCCGTGAGCGAGCGTCACCTCGCCGGGCCGCAGGCGCGCGTTCCCGATAAGCGCGGCCACGGACGCGCTGTGGTGGGGCGCTCGAAAGGGCCGGGTTCGCATCAGCGTCCCCGGGGGGAGGAGCCCCGCCGCCGAGTGGATTCGGGTGATGGCGAGCGCCTCGTCGGGCTGTGGCGGCGGAAGGATGCCGGGCAGGCGGCGCGCGAGCATGGTCTTCCCCGAGCCGGGCGGCCCGACGAGGAGCAGGTTGTGCCGTCCCGCCGCGGCGATCTCGAGCGCCCGCCGCGCCCTCGCCTGGCCGCGGACCTCCGCCAGGTCGGGTCCGTCCGATCCGTTCCAGGCCGGCGCCTCCGGCACCGGCTCGGGCTCCTCACGGTCGGAGAGGATGGCGACCACATGGCGGAGGTTGCGCGCGGCGAGCACCCGCACCGTCCCTGCGAGCGCTGCCTCAGCGGCGCTCTCCGGCGCGACCACCAGCTCGGGGATCCCGGCCCGCGTTGCCGCGTCCGCCATCGCCAGGGCGCCGCGCACCGGCCGCAGCCGGCCGTCGAGCCCGAGCTCGGCTGCCGCGGCGACGCGGGCGACGCGGCCCGCCGGCACCTGGCCGGACACCGCCAGGACGGCGAGGGCGATCGCGAGATCGAACCCCGAGCCCTCCTTCCGCTCCTGGGCGGGCGCCAGGTTGACGGTCAGACGATCGCCGGGGAACCGGTATTCGGCGGAGGTGATGCCGCTCCGCACCCGCTGGCGTGCCTCCTGCACGGCCCGGTCGGCGAGGCCGACCACGACGAAGGCCGGCACGCCGTCCACCAGGTGCGCTTCCACGTCGACCCGGCGGGCGGAGATGCCCGTCAGCCAGAACGTGAGCGCACGCGCCACCACGTCGACGAGCGTACGGAAGTGCGTGCGACGGGAGTGTGCCGCACCGTCACGAGTGCGTGCCGGACCGGCTCAGAACGCGGCGCGGATATGGCGGATGCGAAGCCCGGACACGGCGATGACGTCAAACCGCACCCGCTCGGCGCCCGGCTGTGACGCGAGGAGGATCTCGCCCGCCTCGCGCAGGCGCCGCCGCTTTGCCGCGTCCACGGCCTCGGCCGGCTCGCCCCGGCGCGGGCTCCGGCGCGCCTTTACCTCACAGACGACGAGCGTGCACCCTCGCTGCGCCAGGACGTCGACCTCGCGACCCGCGACGCGCACGTTCCGGGCGACGATCCGGTATCCACGGAGTCGCAGCCACCAGGCCGCCGCCGCCTCGGCGAGGCGGCCGTAGTCAGAGTCCGAGATCGAGCTGGGCATACGCCATCGCCTCGAACGAGCGGCGGTGAAGCGGCGTCGGCCCGAGCGTCTGCACCGCCCGGGTATGCTCGGGCGTGATGTAGCCGACGTGCTGCTCGAACCCGAATCCGGGATAGCGGGGGGCGATCCGGCGCATGAACCGATCGCGCGTCACCTTGGCCACGATCGAGGCGGCGGCGATCGCGGCACTCGTCGCATCGCCGCCCACCACGGCCCGGTGCCGGCGCGGACACCCGGGCACGGGAAACCCGTCCGTCAGGCACACGTCCGGCTCGGGATCGAGCGCGCAGAGGGCACGGCCGAGAGCGTAGAGATTGGAGCGGTGCAGGCCGCGCCGGTCGATCTCGGCGGCCGGTACGACGCAGACCGCAACCTGCTCCGCGCAGGCGACGACCACGTCGAAGAGATCCTCCCGGCTCTCCTCCGTGTGTCGCTTCGAATCGTCGAGGAGGCCCAGCGGAGCGCACCGCGGCCCGCGCAGGCGATCGACGTCGAGGCAGACGGCCGCCGCGACGAGCGGCCCAGCGAGCGATCCCCGCCCGGCCTCGTCGGCGCCCGCCACGAGGCGGGCGCCCAGCCCGCGGTCGTGGGCGAGGAGGCGGCGGCCGGGTCGCGCGGGACGTCGGCGGCGGGCGGACACGGCCATTGGCCCACCCTAGCGCGAGGCGCGGACACGTGGAACCCGTCCCGGCGCCGACTGTGTGTCGAAAGCCGGCCGCCTGCCGTGACGGCCGGTCAGCGCGACTTCTCGCGCACCCTGGCGGCCCTGCCGACCTTGCCGCGCAGGTAGTACAGCTTGGCCCGGTTCACGTCGCCGATCGAGACGACGTCGATCCGATCGATCTTGGGCGTATGGAGCGGGAAGGTCCGCTCGACGCCGACGCCGAACGACTGCTTGCGGACGGTGAACGTCTCGCGCACGCCGGCGCCCTGGCGCTTGATGCAGATGCCCTCGAACACCTGGACGCGCTGGCGCTGGCCCTCGATGACCTTGAAGTGGACCCGGAGCGTGTCCCCCGCCTTGAACTGCGGAAGCTCACGGAGCTGGCGGCTCTCGATGTCCTGGATGACGGTCATGGCAGGCGGGGGCGGGCGGCCGGCGTATGCTACTCGACCGCGGCCGGGGGTCACAAACGCGAGCCGGCCCGGTCCTGCGACTGCCGCTCGCGCCAGCGCGCCACCTCGGCATGGTCGCCCGAGAGCAGCACCGGCGGCACCGTCCAGCCGCGGAACTCCTCGGGCCGGGTGTAGTGCGGGTACTCGGGCCGGCCCTCGAGCGCCGGCGAGAACGACTCCTCGAGGTGGCTCGCGTCGTGCCCGAGCGCGCCCGGCAGCTTGCGGGTCACGGCGTCGATCACCGCCATCGCCGCCACCTCGCCGCCCGACAGGACGTAGGGACCGATCGAGACCGCGTCGTTGGCGAGGTGGTCGTGCACGCGCTGGTCGAAGCCCTCGTAGCGGCCGCAGAGGAGCGTCAGCCGCTCGAGCCCGGCCAGCTCCGTCGCCACGGCGTCCGTGAGCTGGCGCCCCACGGGCGTGAGCACCGCCAAGCGGCGCTCGGCCAGGATGCGCTCGATGGGAGCGGCGTAGGTCATCTCGAGCGCTGCGCAGACGACGTCGACGCGGATCACCATCCCTGCGCCGCCGCCGTACGGGGTGTCGTCGACCTGGCGATGACGTCCCGGGGCGTGTTCGCGCAGGTCGAGCACCCGCAGCCGGAGAGCGCCGCCTGAGATCGCGTTCCTGATCGGGCGCGAGCCGGGCATCCAGGCCAGGTGGTCGGGGAAGAGGGTGAACACGTCGAGCTCGAGCATCACAGGAACCCGGGCCGGATCTCGATGACGCGGCCGGGCACGTCCACCGAGAGGATGGCCTCCTCGACGAAGGGCACCAGGATTGAGGTGCCGCCGTCCGCCGGCCGCACCTCGAGAACGTCGTTCGCCGGATACGGAAGGACCGCCGTGACAACGCCCAGATCCTCCTCGGCGCATCGCGCCCGGCAGCCGATGAGATCGACGTGGAAGTACTCGCCCTCCTCCGGGGTCGGGAGCGTCGCGACCGGGACCGCGACGTCCTCGCCGCGAAGCGCGGCAGCCTCGTCACGGTCGGACGCGAGGTCGAGCCGCAGGATCGGGCGGTCGGGCAGCCCGCGCCGCTCGAGGATCACCGCCTCGCGGCCGCCGACCTCCACCCGCGCCCCGGCCTCCAGCGGGACGGGGCCGCCGTGACCTTCGAGGTGCACCGCCCCGTCCAGCCCGTGCGGGCGCCCGACGCGGCCGACGACGATGCGCTCCGGGCGCCAGGATGGGTCAGCCGGCGATCTCGACATGCACGCGGCTGCCCGTTCGCACCGCGGCCGCACGCACCACCGTTCGCAGTGCCCGGGCCACGTTCCCGTGCTTGCCGATCACCTTGCCGACGTCATCCTCGGCGACATGCAGCTCGAGCACGACATCGGGGCCCGCCTGACGCCGCTCCACGCGCACCTCGTCGGGGCTGTCGACGAGCTCGCGGGCGAGATACGCGAGCAGGTCCTCCATCTCTATATCCCGGCGATCGTGAGCAGCTTGCGGACCGTGTCGGTCGGCTGCGCGCCCCTCTCGAGCCAGGCCCGGGCCCGGTCCGCGTCGATCTCGACGAGAGACGGCTGGAGCTGAGGGTTGTAGCGCCCGATCTCCTCGATCGTGCGGCCGTCGCGCGGGACGCGCGAATCGGCCACGACCACGCGATAGATCGCGTTCTTCTTCGATCCATGCCGCGCAAGGCGGATCTTGACTGCCACTCGTCCTCCGTCGTCTCGGTAGCGCGCGGAGTCTAGTTGAAACGTGCCAGAGACGCCGAGGCGCGAACGCTACACGCTGTCCGCAGCCGGGAGGAGCTGGGCCCCGACGCGGGGCGCAGGAGCTCCTTCGAGCTGGGTGCGCAGCCGCCTGAGGGCGCGGTGGAGGGCGACCTCGACGGCGTTCGTCCCCATCTCGAGGAGCTCGCCGATCTGCGCCGCGGTGAGGTCGGCGCCGTAGCGGAGTGCCACCAGCTCCCGATCGCGCTCGCCGAGCGAGGCGACGGCCCTCCGCATGGTCACCCGGTCGACCGACTCGCGCTCGAGCTCGCCCGGCGCAGCCCGGTCCGGCATCTCGGCGAGGGGGCGCGGCTGTTTGCCGGCGCGCTCGGCGAGCACGCGGCGGGCGATGCCCGTGAGCCAGGCCGTCGGCGTGCCCTTTTCGGCGTCGTAGCTTCCCCGGTAGCGGAGCGCACGCTCGAACACCTCGCTGGTTACGTCCTCGGCGTCATGGCCGGGCCCGATCCGGTAGGCGACGTACGCGTAGACGCTTCTGGTCAAGCGCTCAGGATGCGCGAACGGGTTGGTGCTCGGACGTCCCACACATCGAGGCTACGGGCGTTGCCGCCTCTTGGGAAGACATCCGGAGCGATCAGCGCGGCGAGCGCATGCCAATCCCCGGAAGCTGCGGCATCTTTCCGCGGCCGATCTGCTTCATCATCTTCTGCACCTGCTTGAACTGGCCGAGGAGCTGGTTCACGTGTTGTACCGACGACCCGCTGCCGGCGGCGATCCGGCGGCGCCGGCTGCCGTCGATGATGCGAGGGTTGCGGCGCTCGGCCGGCGTCATCGAGAGGATGATCGCCTCGACGCGGTCGATCTGGCGCTCGTCCACCTTCATGTTCTTGATCTGGCGTCCGACGCCGGGCAGCATGCCGAGGAGGCCGGCCATGCCTTGCCCGGCCGTCATCTTTCTCACCTGGCGGAGCTGACCGAGGAAGTCGTCGAGGGTGAACTCGGCCTTCCTGAGCTTCGCCTCCATCTCGCGGGCATCTCGCTCGGAGATCTGCTCCTGCGCGCGCTCGATCAGCGACATGACATCGCCCATACCGAGGATGCGAGAAGCGAGGCGGTCGGGATGGAACGGCTCGAGCTGGTCGAGCTTCTCCCCGACGGACACGTACTTGATGGGCTTGCCGGTCACGGCGCGGACCGCGAGGGCGGCGCCGCCGCGGGCGTCGCCGTCGAGCTTCGTCAGGACGACGCCGTCGAACTCCACGTCCTCGGCGAACCGCCCCGCGACGTTCACGGCGTCCTGGCCGGTCATCGCATCCAGCACGAGCAGGACGTTGTGGGGCCGGACGGCCGACTTGATCCGCTTGAGCTCGTCCATGAGCTGCTCGTCGATGTGGAGCCGCCCCGCCGTGTCCACGATCGCCACGTCGCGCCCCTGCGCCCGGGCCTGTTCCACGCCCCACACGGCCGTCTCGACCGGGTCGGCGTCCGTGCCGCGCTCGTAGACCGGCACCTGCAGCGACGCACCCAGCGTCTGGAGCTGCTTCACCGCTGCCGGCCGCTGCAGGTCGCACGCGACCATCGCCGGGCTGCGCTTCTGCTTTGCGAGGAGGCGGGCCAGCTTCCCGCAGGCCGTCGTCTTGCCTGACCCCTGCAGGCCGGCCATCAGGATCACGGTCGGCGGCCGGCCGGCGAACGAGAGGCCGGACCCGGCGCTCCCCATGAGCTCGGTCAGCTCCTCGTGGACGATCTTCACGACCTGCTGGCCCGGCGTCAGGCTCTCCATCACCTCGGCGCCCATGGCCCGCTCGCGCACGCCGGCGACGAAGTCCTTGACGACGCCGAAGTTGACGTCCGCCTCGAGGAGCGCGAGGCGGATCTCGCGCATCGCGCGGTTGATGTCTTCCTCGCTCAGCCGGCCCTGGCCGCGGAGGCCGTCCAGCGTGGCGCCGAGGCGATCCGAGAGTGACTCGAACATCGTCGAAGCCTACTCGCCGGCGAAGAGCGCCCGGGCGAAGTCGCGGGGGTCGAACGGCCGCAGGTCCTCGATCCCCTCGCCGACGCCGATCAGCTTCACCGGCATCCCTAGCTCGTGCGCGATCGCCACCGCGATCCCCCCCTTTGCGGTGCCGTCGAGCTTGGTGAGCACGATGCCGGTGACGTCGACGGCCTCGGCGAAGAGCCGCGCCTGCTGCAGCCCGTTCTGGCCCGTCGTGGCGTCGATCGTGAGCAGCACCTCGTGGGGCGCGCCGGCGATCCGCTGGCCGATCACGCGATGGATCTTGCGCAGCTCCTCCATCAGGTGGCCCTGGGTATGCAGCCGCCCGGCGGTGTCGACGATGACGACGTCGCGGCCGCGCGACTCGGCGGCGGCCACCGCGTCGAAGGCGACCGCGGCCGGGTCGGCGCCCGACTGGGACGCGACGAAGTCCGCCCCGGCCCGCTCGGCCCAGGTCTCGAGCTGCTCGCCCGCGGCGGCGCGGAACGTATCGGCCGCGCCGATGACGCACGACTTCCCGGCCTCGCGAAGGTGCCAGGCGATCTTGCCGATCGACGTCGTCTTGCCGGTGCCGTTCACGCCGCTCACGAGCAGCACGGCCGGGTGGTGGGCAATATCGATGCGGGCGTCCGCGGCCGGCGTCATCAGCTCGGCGATGACCTCCTGGATCCGTTCGGCCAGCTCCGCCGCGGTTGTGAGCCTCCCGGCTGCGGCGTCGGCCTCCAACCGCTCGATCACGGAAACGGTCGCCGGCACCCCGCAGTCGGCCTGGATCAGCGCCTCCTCGAGCCGCTCCCACACCTCCTCGTCGGCGGGGTCGAGCACGGCGGCGGCGAGCTGCTGCGCCATCGCCCGGCGGCTGCGCGAGATGGAGTCGCGCAGGCGCGCGAAGAGCCCGGTCCGCTCCGCCTCGGTCGCCTCCGCCGGCTCGAGCGCGTCGTCGGCGCCGGTGATGAACATGCCCTGCCAGGTGCGCGTCACGGGCGGGGATGCTAATCGGTGCATTCCCGGTGATAGCGTCGGCGGCGCATGCCGCAGGTACCTCTGGACGACGCCCGCGCCGCGGTCGAGGCCGGGCTCCGCGGGCTGGGGTACCCGCCGCCGCGTGCGGCGCTGATCGCCGACCACCTGCTCGACGCCGAGATGCGGGGCACCCGCTCGCACGGCCTCGGGCGGCTCCCGTGGCTGGCGGAGCAGCCCGGCGTCGACCCGGGCGCCGCCCCGACGCGGTGCGAGCGGATCGAGGGCCTCGCCCGCTGGGACGCGTCGGGAGGGATCGGCTACGCGGCCCTGGCTGAGGCGCTCGATGCCGAGCTCGGGGATCCGCCCGGCGGCGCCCGGCTCGTCGTCGTAGAGGGCTGCTTCCCGACCGGGCGGCTCGGCTGGTATGCCGAGCGGGTCGCCGGCCGAGGGCTGATCTGCTTCGTCACGGCGACCTCGCCGGCGCGGATCGTCCACCCCGCCGGCGGCCCGCCGGCCGTCGGCACCAACCCGCTCTGCCTGGCGGTTCCCGACGGGGCGGCACCCGTCGCCGTGGACGTCTCGATGGGCCGGGTCACCTTCGGCGACGTCCTGGCGGCCGCGGCAACCGGGGCGTCGCTTCCGGCCGGGGCGAGCGCCACCCCGGACAGCCGCCTCCAGACCGATCCCGTCGAGATCGTCGCCGGGCGGGCCGGGATCGTCCCCTTCGGCGGCGATCAGGCGTACAAGGGCTTCGCGCTCGCAGCCATGGTCGAGCTCCTCGTCGGCGCGCTGGCGGAGACGACCGGCCACGCGGCCGTCGCCCTCCTCGCCGCCCCGCGCTCGGCCCCCGCGGCCAGGTTGCGCGCAGCCGTGGGCGACCGCCGGCTTCCCGGCGACGGCAGCCGCGCCCGACGCGAGCGGGCTGCGGCTGCCGGGTCGCTCGACATCGCCGACGAGCTGTGGGCGCAGATCGGGGCGCTCAGGCGCTGACGGCGCGCGGGCCGGCCTCGGCCGGCATCCGCCGGGAGAGGACACGCGACTCGCCGTCGCCGGCCATCGTTACGCCATAGAGGACGTCGGCAACCTCCATCGTCCGCCGCTGGTGGGTGACGACGATGAACTGCGCCCGGCTTTGGTATGCGCGCAGGAGGTCGAGGAACCGCTCGATGTTGGCGTCGTCGAGGGCAGCCTCCACCTCGTCGAGGAGGTAAAACGGCGACGGCTTGGTCAGGAGCAGGGCGAAGAGAAACGCGATCGCCGTGAGCGACTTCTCGCCGCCCGAGAGCAGGGAGAGCGCCTCGATCCGCTTGCCGGCCGGACGCACCTCGAGCTCGATCCCGGGCTCGAGCCGCTCCTCCGCCCCCTCCTCCGATTCCTCGTCGACGACGGCGACGGTGGGAGCGGCCGCCACCACGTCGTCGGTCAGGCGCAGCCGCCCGGAGCCGCCCGGGAAGAGCGTCCCGATCACCTCCGAGAAGTTCTTGGCGACAGCGCCGAACGTCTCGGCGAACCGGCGGTCGATCGTCGAGGTCAGGTCGCGGATCAGGCGCCGCAGCTCCCGAAGCGATCGTTCCAGATCGGCACACTGATCGGCGATCTCGCCGGCGCGTGCCTTTGCCTCCTCATACTCCTGGGCGGCGAGCGGGTTCACCGCCCCCAGGGCCTCGCGTCGCCGCTCGAGCCGCTCGAGCCGCGCCGCCGTGGCCGCCGCCTCGTCCGGCGCGAGCGGTTCGGGTGCCTCGGGCGCCTCGATGTCGAACTCGGCGACGAGCGCGTCGCGGCGCCGCTTGAGCTCATCGAGCCGCTCGCCGCTCCGGGCGAGCCCCACCTCGACCTCGGTCGCGGCCGCCGCCAGGTCGCGCGCCCGCCCCTGCTCCGCGGCCTCGTCGGCCGCGCACGCCTGGAGCTCCGCCGAGAGCGTCGAGGCGCGCTGCTCGATCTCCTCGATCCCCGCATGCGCGGGGGCCCGCAGGCGTTCTCCGGCCGCCGCCGCGGCGGCCGCACCCTCCGAGACGGCCTCGGCCGGCCCAGCCACCGCCGCCGCGGATGCGGCCAGTGCGGCGGCCCGCTCTGCGCCGGCGGTCGCGGCTGCCGCCTCCGACCCCAGCCGGGAAGCCTCGTGCGCGTGCCGCTCGGCCCGCTCGCGCAGCGCGGCGACGCGGGCACCCCGGGCGGCCGCGTCGTCCGCAAGCCGCCGCCGCTCGTGCTCGAGCGCCGCGTTCCGCTCGTCGGCGGCCTCGGCTTCGGCCCTGCGCTGCTCGAGGACGGACTCGAGCCCGGCGGCGGCCGCAGCGATGTCCGCGCCGCGCCTGGTCTCGGCCTCGAGGTCGTGCGCCGCCATGTCCGCCGCGGCGTCGGCCCGGGCCAGTTCGTCGGCGAGCCGGTCGCGCCGCGCCGCAGCGGCGCGCGCCTCGGCCTGGGCGGCCGAATGCGCCGCCTGCGCCGCCGAGAGCCGTTCGCGGGCCGAGGCGAGCGCACCCGCCGCCGCCTGCGCGGTCGAGGCGGCCGCGGCCGCG